>JADGRN010000025.1 GCA_017880825.1 Methylophilaceae bacterium
GGATGCCGGCCTTGTGGCTACCGAAGAAAACGCCGAGCGTATTGGCGTTGCCATCGGTTCCGGTATTGGTGGATTGAATCTCATTGAAAAAACGGATGTGGTATACCACGAAGGTGGGCCGCGCAAAATCTCGCCTTTCTTCATATCTGGCACCATCATCAATATGATCTCCGGCAACCTTTCCATCATGTTTGGCTTTAAAGGCCCAAACATTGCCATTGTCACCGCCTGCACCACGGGTACGCATTGCATAGGGGATGCCGCGCGCATGATTGAATACGGCGATGCTGACGTCATGGTGGCCGGTGGCGCCGAAGCTGCTATTACGCAACTCAGTGTGGGTGGTTTTGCTTCCGCACGCGCCTTGTCCACGCGCAATGATGACCCCGCCACCGCCAGTCGTCCTTGGGATATGGACCGTGATGGCTTCGTGATTGGTGAGGGGGCCGGAGTTATGGTCCTGGAAGAATACGAATCGGCGAAGAAGCGTGGTGCCAAGATTTACGCTGAATTGATAGGTTATGGCATGAGTGGTGACGCATATCACATGACCGCCCCTAATATGGATGGGCCACGGCGCTCCATGGTGAATGCGCTACGCAATGCAGGCGTGAACACAGATGAAGTACAATTTATCAATGCACACGGCACATCTACACTTTTGGGTGATGCTAATGAAACCAATGCAATCAAGGCCGCTTTCGGAGACCATGCCAAAAAATTGGTGGTAAATTCGACTAAATCCATGACCGGACACTTGTTAGGTGGGGCGGGCGGACTGGAGTCAGTGTTTACAGTGTTATCGCTGCATCATCAGGTTTCTCCACCTACCATCAATATTTTCAATCAGGATCCTGAATGCGATCTTGATTTCTGCGCCAACACTGCGCGCGACATGAAAATCGAGGTTGCACTCAAAAACAATTTTGGTTTTGGTGGCACCAACGGCAGCTTAGTTTTTCAGAAGATTTAGAGTCTCGCAAAGTTCAGGCATGCTTGATCAGGTTTCAAATACGACGATTTGTGCACAGTTTTGAGGCATGTGACAGCGGCGTGTAAACTCTGGTGGTTGTTTATCCAGTAATTTTTATATCCTATTGAATTATATAAATAAATTTTTTTATTCAAAATATGATCAATAGACTAAAAAGCTAATTAGAAGCGTAACTTAGCTATTTAATTTGACCTTAGTCCACAAAACTATCCACAGATTTTGTGGATAGTAAAAACAGCATGATTCTCTAGCCGGCTTGCATGCGTTACGCTAGACGTATTACGCTGTAAAGCCGTTGTCTCAATCAAGAATCTGGCCCTTCATATGACCGCTCTCTACCAATATCTAATCAATGGTCGTAATGAGGCATCAATTTCACCATTGGACCGCGGGCTTGCCTATGGCGATGGAGTATTCCGTACCCTTGCAGTACGTTATGGCCAAGTTGATCATTGGGACAGGCACTATCACAAGCTGGAAGAAGATTGCAATGCATTGGGCATTGTCTGCCCAGTGGCCGAATTACTGTTGGCTGATATTAGCCGCCTGTTTACAAGGGATGAACAGGCCGTCGCCAAAATCATGATCACCCGTGGCGAAAGCGCCCGTGGCTATGCCTTGCCGGTGTTGGCACAACCCATGCGGGTTGTCGTCAAGACTGCGTTACCAGAATACCCTGCAGAGAACTTTAGCAAAGGCGTCAATTTGCATCTGTGCCGCTTACGACTGGCGCATCAACCCAGTTTGGCTGGCATCAAACATCTTAATCGATTAGAAAATGTTCTGGCACGTATGGAATGGACCGATGCAACCATTGCTGATGGCCTACTGCTCGACCAATCAGGCAATGTGATTGAATGCACTATGAGCAATCTGTTTGCCCGCTATGATCGCACTCTGCTCACCCCTGACCTGAGCATGTGTGGGGTTGCTGGTATTACTCGCCAACATATACTCGAATTAGCGCCAGCCCTTGGATATCATGCCAGGATAGCGCATCTAAGCTTATCCAAACTCATGCAGGCCGACGAAATCGTCATTTGCAACAGCCTTTATGGTGCTTGGCAGGTCAGAGAATTAAACAATCAACGCTGTGCCGCTGGCGATTTGGCCGAGCGCTTACGGCAGAAAATTCAGGGATAACATGAGGTTGCTACGCCGATTGATAATGCTGTGCGTATTCGCTGGTTTGATACTCCTAGGCTGGATGGTGTATTTCGCACAATCGCAGCTTAATTTAGCAGCACCTACTCAGGATTTGGTGCTGAAATCCGGTAGCAGTCTGCGTAGCGTTTCACAGCAGTTGGTTGACCAGCATGTATTGGGTGAGCCTTGGAGCTTTGTACTGCTGGTGCGGGCTTTTGGTAAAGCAAGTGAGGTCAAGGCCGGTAATTACCAGATTGAAAATGGCATTACGCCTTATCAACTTTTTATTTTGCTGACCAACGGCAGCACCACGCAAAGCAGCATTACTTTTATTGAAGGCTGGACTTTTGCGCAGATGCGGGATGCCTTGAACCGTGATGAAGCTGTTAAACACGTCACCATGGCGTATTCCAACAAGGATATTCTGGCGCAAATTGGCGCACAGGAAGAAATGCCTGAAGGCCTGTTTTTTCCGGATACCTATTACTTTGCGCAAGGCATGAGCGACCTGGAAATACTCAAGCGCGCCTATGCAACCATGCGGATCAAGTTGAATACTGCCTGGCAACAACGTGATGCTGCATTACCCTATCAATCGTCTTATCATGCACTGATAATGGCTTCGATTATCGAGAAAGAAACGGGTAAGGCTGACGAGCGGCCCTTGATCGCCAGCGTTTTTCTTAATCGTTTACGCATCGGCATGCGCTTGCAAACGGATCCCACGGTCATTTATGGTCTGGGCGACAAATTTGATGGCAATCTACGCAAGCAGGATCTATTGAGCGATACTCCATACAACACTTATACGCGAGATGGCTTACCACCTACACCGATAGCCATGCCCGGGCTGGCTGCCATCGAAGCTGCTTTGCATCCGGCTAACAGCAGGGCACTGTACTTTGTCGGCAAAGGTGATGGCAGTCATGCTTTTTCCGAGAATTTGAACGAGCATAATCATGCTGTGGCACGCTTTCAGTTGAAGCGGAGCAACCCTAATGCGCGGTAAATTCATTACACTGGAAGGCATGGATGGCGCTGGTAAAAGCACGCACATTCCTACTATCACCCAGATATTGCAAGTCCGTGGCCTGGAGGTGCTGGTCACAAGAGAGCCTGGTGGAACCGAGCTGGGAGAACGCTTGCGCGAATTGCTTTTGCACCAGCCCATGCATCCAGAAACCGAGACCTTGCTCATGTTTGCTGCCCGCCGTGAGCATATAGCGCAGGTAATACGCCCGGCGCTGATGCGTGGTGCATGGGTGATTTCTGATCGCTTTACAGACGCCAGTTTTGCCTATCAGTGCGGTGGACGCGGAGTGTCTTACGACAAGATGCGTGTTCTGGAATCATGGGTACAAGAAGACTTGCAGCCCGATTTGACCTTGTTGTTTGATGTTTCGGTTGAAGTCAGCACACAACGTCTGGCGGCAGCGCGTGACCCGGATCGATTTGAACGCGAAAACGCTGATTTTTTCTCGCGTATCCGCGCCGCCTATCTAGCACGAGCGAATGAAAATCCTCATCGGTTTCGTATCATTGACGGCAGCCAGCCTATTAAAATAATTAAACAATTACTTGAAGAAGTTATTTCATCTATCTAGTTATATGAATATATATCCTTGGCAACTACCGCTGTGGAAGAGGCTGACCGAGGTGCGCCAAGGCATCCCCCATGCCTTGCTGCTACAAGGCCGCAGCGGAATCGGTAAATTAGATTTAGCGAAAAATCTGTCGCAATCGTTGCTTTGCCAGACACCAGACGCCAGCGGTATGGCTTGTGGCGTATGTGCCAGTTGTGGCTGGTTTATGCAAAGCAATCATCCTGACTATCGTTTGCTGACGCCAGTGGAAGAGGGCGATGCTACTGAAGATGAACCTGCTGCCATTAAAAAATCTGGCAAAAAGAACCAGATATCGATTGATCAGGTACGCGAACTTGCCAGCTTCATGGGCCTTTCCAGCCATCATAGCAGTGGTCCGCGTATTGTATTGATTCATCCGGCAGAAGCTTTGAACCCATCTTCAGCCAATGCACTGCTCAAAATGCTGGAAGAACCGCCTGTGGGCATGATGTTTATTCTGGTCTCGCATCAGCCACAACGATTATTGCCAACGATTCGTAGTCGCTGTCAGAAGATTGAAATGCCAGTACCCACGCATGAGGTTGCCATGGCATGGTTGAATCGGCAGGGCATCATTGATGCTGATGAGCGGTTAACTTATGCTGGAGGCGCGCCGCTAGGTTTGCTGCAAGACTCCGACATCAATTACACCCAGCTTACAGAACTGTGGCAGATGCTAAGCAAAGGGATTAGGCTGGACCCTTATGCAGCAACACCAATATGCACCAAGGTGGGGATGGAAGTTGCGGTGCCTGCCTTGCAGAAATGGGCTTATGATCTATTGGCTTGCGCCATACAGTTTTCTGAACGAGCCGAAGTGCGCTATCATCCAAAATTGAAAGTGGCATTACAGGGATTGGCAAAAGATGTGAACGTCAGATTGCTACTCGATTTTCAGCGTAAGCTGGATGAGGCGCGCAGGGCTGCCAATCATCCACTCAATATTGAGTTGCAATTAGAATGTCTTTTGCTCCAATATACGCAAATATTCTTCAGATAAATACGACGTGAGCACACCTCTAACAATCGAAAATCAGCCACTAACTAACGTGCCAAAACCCGGGGTACTGTCACTTTCAATCAAGGAAAAAGCTGCGTTATATGCGGCCTATATGCCTTATATCAAGGGCGGTGGCTTGTTTATTCCTACCAACAAGAGTTACAAGCTTGGCGAAGAAATCTTCATGCTATTGAGCTTGATAGAAGATCCGGCCAAGCTCAAGGTAGTTGGGCATGTGGTCTGGATTACCCCAGTAACGCAAGGCAACCGGCCGCAAGGCATAGGGGTACAGTTCAGTGATAAAGATGGCGGTGTTGAAGCACGCAATAAAATCGAAGGCTTGCTGGGTGGAGCGCTGAAATCGTCACGTCCAACCCACACTATGTAATAAACCAGCCGTATCCTTCCCCTTCCATTTCTTAAGTAGCAAAATGCTGGTCGATTCGCACTGCCACATAAATTTCCCTGACCTAGCCAGCAATATGGATGCGGTTTTGCAGTCCATGGCTACCAACAACGTAACTCATGCTTTATGTGTCAGCGTCAACCTGCGTGAGTTCCCGCAGGTGCTTGCCGTGGCTGAAGCGCATGACAACATCTATGCGTCGGTAGGCGTGCATCCTGACTATGAAGACGAAGACCCGGTAAGTATTGAACAGTTGGTGCATTTAGCGGCACACCCAAGAGTCATTGCCATAGGCGAAACCGGGCTGGATTATTTTCGTTTGACTGGTGATCTGGAGTGGCAACGTGAGCGTTTTCGTACACACATTCGGGCAGCAATCCTGGCTGACAAGCCACTGATCATCCATACTCGGGAAGCTGCACAGGACACCATACGCATCATGCAAGAGGAGGGGGCTAGGCAAATCGGTGGCGTTATGCACTGCTTTACTGAAAGCCTGGAAGTTGCTGAACAGGCAATTGCGCTTGGCTTCTACATTTCATTCTCCGGTATCATCACTTTCAAGAATGCAACAAATTTGAAACAGGTCGCCCAGCATATTCCGCTGGAATGCATGCTGGTGGAAACTGATTCGCCTTATCTCGCGCCGGTGCCGTTTCGCGGTAAAACCAATCAGCCGGCCTATGTCAAATACGTGGCGGAAGAGATTGCCAGGCTACGAGGCATTACGCTGGAGGAAGTGGCACAGGCAACTACCCATAACTTTTTCCAGCTATTCAAACAGGCACGACCATGCAATTAACCCTGATGGGCAGCGGCTCCAGCGCGGGAACGCCAGTCATAGGCTGTGGTTGCGACACCTGTTTGTCTACTAACCCGCGCAATACACGCACGCGCAGCTCCGCAGCCATCCAAATGCACGGCGGAGAGGTAGTGCTGATAGATACCGGTCCTGATCTACGCCAGCAGGCTTTGCGTGAGCAGATTGAACGCGCTGATGCCGTGCTGTATACCCATACGCACGCCGACCACTTGCATGGCATCGATGATCTGAGGGCATTCTGCCAGTTGCAGCGCCAACAGATTCCGTTATACGGCGATCAGCAATCCATGGATATCATTGCCAGCCGATTTAGTTACACCCTGCGTGAGCCTCGCGACTTCTGGGATTTGCCGATATTGGCGATCAATCCGGTGGCTAACCCTTTTCAATTGTTCGGCTCTACGATCACGCCTATTCCGGTCAAGCATGGGTGCATCAGCATTTATGGCTACCGTATCGGCAATATGGCTTACCTCACTGATGTTTCTGAGATACCAGAGAGTTCACTAGCATTGCTACAAGGTCTGGATGTGCTGTTGTTAGACTGTTTGCGTTACCAGCCGCATCATACTCATATCAACCTGGAACAAAGTTTGAAGTATGCTGGTCTGATTAAAGCCAAGAGCAGTTATTTGATACACATGACGCACGAAATGGAATACGAGGACTTGAGCAGACAATTGCCTCCATCCGTCCATGTTGGCTATGATGGTCTTAAGTTGCAGTTTTCATGAGAGCATAGTGCGGATGATAGGGCTGCGTAGACCTCGTAAAAATGCGATAATTTCTTACTTAACGAAATTTTTGGAATCTAGGAATTTAGATATGCAACCAGTTAAAACCATCTGTAGTGCAATAGCAGCATTTAGCTGTATCGCTTTGATATCAATTAACGTATCTGCCGCCGAGATGGGGACCAAGAGCAAAGCCAAGATTTACAGTGAATCTGAATTTTTACAGTCATTCAGTGGCAAATCGCGTAAGGTTGTCTCTGAGCGTCTGGGAATGCCGGAAAAAAAAGAGCAGTCAGTCAAGCCCTCAAGTGCTGACGCCGTATTAACCCAACAGGGCCAACAGGCGGACAAATCCAAGCCAGTCAATATTGAAATGTGGTACTACAAAAATATTGTCAAATACGATCCAAAGAAAACTTACAAAATTACGGAGCTTACTTTTGTAAATGATCGTTGCATGAATATCGCGTTCTTTAACAACAAATAGCAGGTGATCGCCAGAGAGCCAAGCTTCTCATAGTGCCTGGCCTTCTAACTGGTTTTAATTACTTCGCATTCTTAGGGAAATCCTGAACAAGCCTGCATTCAGCGCATCGAATTCATTCTCAGTTGTCGCATCTGACTTTTCCCGTCAGGAAACAGCCTGAACCCGCTCATTTCATTTTCTCCAGATTCCCCCTGGTTTCCCGGCTATTTTCCTTTTTCCAGGCGGATTACGCCCCTGACGCCAGCAACGCTCGCCTGACCTGATAAAGGTTGCCCAGCGCAAACAGCGTGAAGAGTTGCGCGGTATTTTTGGCGAGACCACGGTGCGCGCCTTGGTATAACCGAACTGCCGCTTCAGTATCCGGAACGGATGCTCACCAATGGCGCGTAGCTTGGCAATCGCATGGTTGAGTCCTCGTGTCCAGGCATCGAGTCTCTGCTTGGGTTTGCTTTTCCGGGCAATCCAGTTCTCTATCAGTTGTTGTTGCTGGGCAACCCTTGAGGTTGCAGGTGCGCATGTATCTGTGGGTAGTCATAGCCCCGGTCAGCGCTGGCCCGCTCTTCCTCTCCATGCACTCAACCCGCCGTCTACTGGACGGGTCTTTTCGATAGAGACAAAGAAAATTTATCTATCCATAGTGCGAATCACTATTTGCGGGGCAAGTTCCGCAATATCATCTGCAGAAAAAAGTTCCGTACCCGGATGCATGGCTGTCCCGGTGCCACAGGCAATTCCTTGACGCAAGGCTTCCTGAGCGGATGCATTTCTGGAAAACGCGGCGGTCATGCCAGCCACCATTGAGTCGCCGGCCCCCACGGTGGCGCGAATCTTTACTTCGGGCGCAGCGGCTAGATAGGTGTTGTCCGGCCCGACCAGCAGAGCGCCATCCCCTCCCATGGAAACACAGACATAGTCCACACCCTGCTGCTCGATCTGGCGTGCCTCGGCCGCTATTTCATCGATGCTCGTCAATGACTTTCCGAGCAGGGATTCCAGTTCGAAGAGGTTAGCTTTAATTAGAAAGGGCCGTTTGGCAATCGCATGGCGCAACGGTGCAACAGGCGCATCCACCACCGGGCGACCTCCTTTTTGCCGGATGCGCTCAGTAACTTCCGCATACAACTCAACAGGAATATTCGGCTGGAGGGATCCGGTGATTACAGCCATACCCTTGTCGGTAAGAGTCACAAAGACTTCCAGCAATTGTTCAAGATGATGGGGCGAGATGGTGGGGCCGATACCGCTCACGTGATATTGGGTATTGGTCTGTTGTTCCAGGATGGTGGTATTGATGCGTGTCTCGCCATCCACAAATTCATAATAGACATCGTCCAGTTGGCGGGCCAGCATGCGTTGCAGAAACTCGCCCGTTTCTCCAGCAATAACACAGAAAGTATGCGCATTAATGTCCATTTGCTTGAATGCGCGCCCGACATTGATGCCGTTGCCGCCGGGGTCATAGCGGGTTGTCGTGGCATAGGTCTTTTGATTATCAATCAGGCGTGCAACTTCATAAGTGACATCCACTGCCGGGTTAAGGCAGAGTACGGTAATCTGTGAAACTATTTCATTTTTTGACGCGACACCGCTCATTCTCATGCTCCCCTTTAGTTTTTATACCCATCAAGTTGTATCAATGCGTACTGTCGCGCCCATTTCCGCAAAGCGTGCCGAGGCACCCTGATTCTTTATTTGCAAATATACACAATATGATTACGAAATCCAATTGCGACCACCCATTCCCCCACCTCAAGTTTCGGTGAGTCACCGATGCTAACGACTGGAAGATCCTTAGCGGAAATTTTCAGCAGCGCAATATCGCTACGCCTATCCATGCCGACAACCTTCATCTTGAATTCACCTGGCCCGCCATTCGCACCGTTTGGCTTTCAGCGATTAACCATTAAGCCGGATCGAGCTGCAGAAGTCAGGCGGGGCCTCCACATAGTATCGCTTGCAAAGCGGTAAGGATTGAAGTGTGAGCTGTCTGTTCGCCATCGCACTAAGAGAAAATACCCTGAAAATTCAGGCAGGTATATATGAGTTTAGTTCTGGCAGACGTCTTTTATCCGAAAGGTGCTAATGTAAAAATCATATAGCCCACAGGCTGGAATGAAAGGCTGAAAAAATACTATGGATTGACGAACGCTACCCACGACGGTTTGTCGATAGGTTAATAGCTGATTTTTCCGCGATACCGCTGTCAGCAGCGATCGTGGCATATGCGATCCGCCATCAATTATGTGCGACACTACTTGGATACAATCTGTATTTTTAGATGCCCCTAACTTGACTGTAAAAACAACAAAAAAACATCTTGCGACCTTTGGTTTATTGTTTGGCGCCATCAGTTGGGGCATCATCTGGTATCCCTATCGATTGCTTGAGCAAGCCGGCATTCCCGGCGTTGCTTCGAGTTTTTATACCTATTGCATCGCCGTTATTCTTAGCGCGCTGCTGTTTGCCCGCCACTGGCGTGGTTTGGTGACCTTACCAAAAGCCGTGATCTTGCTAGGTTTGGCCGCAGGCTGGACCAATCTGAGTTATGTGTTAGCTGTGATCGACGGCGAGGTGATGCGGGTAATGCTGTTGTTTTACCTCTCACCGCTGTGGACAGTGGTCTTGGCGCATTTTTGGCTGCACGAACGCGCAGGTTGGTTAGGTGCCATCACTATAGCCATCTCACTCATTGGCGCTTTTATTATGCTGTGGCAACCCGATGCCGGCTTACCTTTGCCGCAAAGCAATGCAGAGTGGATGGCGCTATCTTCGGGCATCGGTTTCGCTCTGACCAATGTGCTGACGCGCCGTGCCAGTCATTTATCGCTACAGGCCAAATCCATGGCGGTTTGGGTAGGCGTAGTAGTCATGGCCTTGGTATTTATACCATTTCAGAGTGTATCGCTATCAATGCCTGACTCCATTACTACTGCTCAGTGGTTGATGATGGCTGGTATCGGGTTATTGCTGATGTGCGCTACCTTGTTAGTGCAATATGGCATTACCCATACGCCAGTGACTCGGGCATCGGTGATTTTCTTGTTTGAACTGGTGGTGGCTGCAGTGACTTCCTATTGGCTGGCAGGCGAAGCCATGAATGCCAGAGAATGGATAGGAGGTAGCTTGATCATTGCGGCTGCAATAATTGCAACACATACGGAAAAAACCTAACCACCATAGTTGGTTTCAAAGCTGCTCTTGGACCCCTCACCGCTTTTAGCACCTTCTGCAGCAAAACGAATCTTGAGCGAAAGATCGTTGCGCGAATCGGCATTGATAAGCGCATTTTCTTCGTTGATTTTGCCTGCGTTAAATAGGCGAAACAGCGATTGGTCAAAGGTACTCATGCCAATATCGCTATTGTTTCCCATTACTTCCTTGATTTCTTCCAGCTTGGATTTCTGAATTAATTCAGAAATATAGGGTGAATTTATCATTACCTCTACTGCAGCTACCCGCTTGGTTTGCGTTCCTGGAACCAGGCGCTGAGAGACTATGGCCACCAAATTGAGCGCCAAGCCAAGCAGTAAACCTGCCTTACCTTCAGTAGGGAAGAACGAGATCACGCGTTCAATCGCTTGATTGGCATTGTTGGCGTGCAATGTGGCCAGGCACAGGTGACCAGTTTCTGCGTAAGCCATAGCCATTTTCATGCCATCCATATCACGCACCTCACCTATCAGAATCACGTCAGGTGCCTGACGCATTGCGTTTTTCAGGCCATTTTCGAATGAGTACGTATCAATGCCGACCTCGCGCTGATCGACGACACATTTTTTGTGCCTGTGAACAAATTCAATCGGGTCTTCCAAGGTAATAATGTGGCCGCTACTGTTGGCGTTGCGATAATCAATCATGGAAGCCAGGGAAGTAGATTTACCAGATCCGGTCGAGCCAACGACCAGGATAAGCCCGCGTTGCCGCATAACCAGATCTTTAAGAACGCTGGGTAGGCCCAAGATCTCAAATGACGGGATCTCACTTTTGATGTGGCGGATAACCATCGCCACTTCGCCACGCTGCCTGAAAACATTGACACGGAATCGTCCCAAGCCAGAGAGCCCGGCCGCAAAATTCATTTCTAGATCTCTTTCAAAATCCGCCTGCTGTGCAGGGCTCATCAAGCCATAGGCAATTTCTTTCACCATGCCTGGACTCATGACCTGATTATTAACAGGTAAGGTTTTACCTTCAATCTTAATATGAATGCCGGTGCCGGTACTAAAAAACAGGTCGGATCCGCCCTTATCCACCAGAAATTTGAGAACTTGCGTGATGTCGATAGCTGCCATAGTGCGCCCCTGATTATTTAAGCTTACTTTATCATAAGCTTGATGGCCTGTGGCGAGTGTCTGGTTAGGTTCTGCCACATCGTTTGGTATGCCAGCTCCAGATGCCGCGCGAAACGCTGTGTATCAAATAGCGGCAGATGTTGTCTATCGCTAGTAAGTTTTTGATTGATAGCTGCCAGTTCGGCTGGGTTGTTCGCCAGTGCCAAAGCACGTGCTTCATAGTCTTGCAGCGTGTAGGTAATCAACTGCGGCAGATTGGCCGCCAGTAATAAACTGGCAGCAACGCGTGAGGCAAAAGTTTCACCTGCGCAGGTCAGCACCGGCAACCCCATCCACAACGCATCACTGGTCGTGGTGTGGGCGTTATACGGTAGCGTGTCGAGGAATAAACCGGCTAGTGTGTGCCGCGCCAGATGTTGATCTACCGGCACACGCGGCGCGAAAATCAGCCGATCCGGATTTACACCTCTGAGCCGAGCTTCGCACCGCAAATTTTCTTTTGCCCAGCGGTTACAGTCCAAAAGCCATAGCACACTTCCTGACACTGAATTTAAAACATTCATCCATATATCATATACTTGTGGAGTTATTTTAAATGTTTGGTTGAAGCAACAGAAGACAAAACCCTGTTCAGGCAATCCTGATGCAGCACGAGTCGGAAATGCTGCTATCGGGCGTTTGCGATCATTGGGCTGATAGCAGTCAGGCATCAGTACCAGTTGCTCGGCGTAGCAATCGGCTTGTTCTGGTGGCGTGATAAAGGCGTCCGAGATCAGGTAATCAAAAAACGGCGCTCCCTCAAACCCACCCATAGTCCCCGGGAAACCCAGCCAGCTGACCTGTATTGGCGCCGGACGCAGCGCTACAATGCCGCTACGGCTGCCTTGCGTAAATCCGGTGAGATCAACCAGTATGTCGATAGCGTCGGCATGGATTCTTTTTGCCGCATCTTGCTGCGATATCGATCGGATATCAACAAAGCGATCAAATGCCTGCTCCAGCCGTTTACGTTCGGCAGTATTGTCATCTTTAGCATACGAGTAAGCAAAAACCTCAAAATGGCTACGGTCATGCAACTCAATAAGTTCGCTAATCAGGAACGCCAGTGGATGTAGGCGAAAATCGCCCGATAGATAGCCTATACGCAGCTTGGGCTTGAGCTGCCTGGAATGAGAAAAAGCCAGTTTGCTGGCTTGTCGCATCAAGCCTGCGTAACGATTGGCCACCCACTGGCTTGCGCACTGACGCTGTTCAGCGGCGGTGGTGCCTGGGAGT
>JADGRN010000145.1 GCA_017880825.1 Methylophilaceae bacterium
CGTCAGCTTCTGTTCGGAAGACCTTGGCGGTTTTTATCTGGATATCCTGAAGGACCGCCTCTACACCGCAGGTGAAACCTCGCATGCACGCCGTTCTGCACAAAGCGCGCTGCATCACATCACCCACTGTCTCATCCGCCTGATGGCGCCGGTGCTGAGCTTTACTGCCGAAGAGTGTTTGGCGATGGTGAGCGGTACGGATGACATAAGCGTGTTTGAAGGTCTCTGGTATGAGCTTCCTGCAAGCGGGCTGGATGAAGAAACTATAAATGCTTGGCTGGATGTTCGTAATGCCAGAGAGATTGTGAATAAGCAGATTGAAGAAAAACGCGAACTAGGCCTGGTAGGCTCATCGTTGCAGGCCGAGCTGGATATATATGCGCTTGGTGAAACCTACGATTCCTTGGCGCGCTTGCAGGACGACCTACGCTTTGTGCTGATCACTTCGCGCGCTACTTTGCACCATCGTGAAGGTGGCGGTTTAGGGGTTGAAGTCACTCCCAGCCCTCATGCCAAATGCGAACGCTGCTGGCATTACCGGGCGGATGTTGGCGCAGATGTCCATCATCCGCAAATCTGTGGGCGCTGCGTGAGCAATCTCTATGGCGATGGCGAGCCAAGACATTATGCCTAGGCAGAAATTTACAGCGTGGCTGTTGCTAAGCGCGATGGTTATCGCAATCGATTTGCTCACCAAATACTGGGTGCAGTCCACTCTGGCCTACTCTGAGCAACGTCCGCTGACTACTTTTTTTGATCTGGTGCTGTTCCGCAACCAGGGCGCGGCTTTCAGCTTTCTTGCCGGAGCTGGCGGCTGGCAGCGCATTTTTTTCAGTGCAATCGCGCTCATCGCATCGGTGGTCATCATCTATTTGCTGCGCAAACATCCCGGCCAGAAACTATTTTGTTTTGGCTTGAGTCTGATTCTGGGCGGAGCGTTGGGTAATTTGTATGACCGCCTCACACTGGGTTATGTGGTGGATTTTCTCTATTTCCACTATCAGTACCATTACTGGCCAGCCTTCAATGTGGCCGATTCAGCGATTACCGGCGGCGTAATCCTGTTGCTATGGGATAGTTTTAAAAGGCCTCAGCAGTAAAAGCCAGCACTATGAAGCTGCAAGGCTTAATTGGGCGAAAAAAGATAAATCAATGAGGTCTGGAATCGATGGGGCTAGAATCTGGCCCCATTAATTTTGGGCCATGAGTTTGGAATGCCATGGCAACTAAACGCTCTACAGTGAAATCCAACAAGCGCTTCGCCTGGCTGAAGAAGCTCGGCCCCGGCCTCATCACCGGAGCTGCGGATGACGACCCAAGCGGCATCGCTACTTACTCACAGGCCGGTGCACAGTATGGATTTGGCGTATTGTGGACGATGTTTTTTACCTACCCGTTGATGGTTGGTATTCAAGTCGTCAGCGCGCGCATTGGCGTTGTTACCGGACGTGGACTTGCCGACAACATGCGTCGCAGCTACCCTCTGGCGGTTACCTTGCCGTTGGTGCTGTTACTGTTAATCGCCAATACCATCAACATTGCCGCCGACATCGACGCTATGGCAGATGCCATGGAACTTGTGGGTGCAGGGACCAGCCATATTTACTCAGTGGCTTTTGGCATGGGTTGTTTGCTGTTGCAAATTTTCATCCCTTATGAACGCTACGTGCGCATATTGAAATGGCTGACGCTGTCACTGTTTGCTTACGTCGGGACGGTTTTCGCCGTAGACGTGCCGTGGCACAAAGTTATCGCCGGCACACTATTACCGCACCTCAAAACCCAGTCCGATTATGTGTTGCTGGTGGTCGGTATTTTCGGCACGACGATCAGCCCTTATCTGTTTTTCTGGCAGGCCGGCCAGGAAGTGGAAGACAAGCGTGCCCGCAACGCACGCGCCCATCTGAGTGATGCGCCGGAAAACGCTGCAAAGCATCTCAAGCGCATCAAGTGGGATACCGTAATCGGTATGGGGTTTTCCAACTTGATTGCATTTTTTATCATGCTCACCACGGCTGCCACGCTTTATCCGGCAGGCATACACGACATCCAGACCTCGGCGCAAGCTGCTGAGGCACTACGCCCGATTGCAGGCGAATTTGCCTTTGCCATGTTTGCCGCCGGCATCATCGGTACCGGCCTTCTGGCAGTGCCTGTGCTGGCCGGCTCTGCCGCCTACGCGGTCGCTGAGTTGATGCGTAAACCTGCCAGCCTGAGCCTGAAGCCGGCAGCCGCAAAGCATTTCTACGCTATTATTGCCATCTCTACGATGCTTGGTGTGATCCTCGATTTCACCAGCATCAACCCCATTAAAGCGCTGCTGTGGAGTGCTGTTATCAACGGCATCGTGGCCGTTCCTCTGATGGCGGCACTCATGCATATGGGTGCGCAGCCAAGCCTGATGGGGCGTTTTGTAATCGGGCAGCGGATGAAAATATTGGGTTGGCTGGCCACTGCGGTGATGGCGGCTGCGGTGCTGACATTGAGCATTATCAGCCTGATTTAACTGCTGTTTTCCGGCTGCTGCTAGCAGACCTGCCAAAGCTTCCAATAAATAGACGACATCATCGGAAACCGGGGCAGGCTCAAGATTGAAATGGCAGATCGAGCCCAACATGTTGCCATCACGGTCGAATAACGGCATCCCCCAATAGGATTTTATTTGTTTTCGCTTCGCGGCTATTCATCAAACGGCTGTTCTGCTTCCAGCCACATCACATTGATTATGCCGAAAGCCAGTGCCAGCCCAACTCCTAAAATCCAGGTGAAATACCACATCTTTGTTACCTCCTAATAAGCTGTATGCGTGTTGTCCTGTATCGACTGCACCGTTATTTTTCCGCGCATTACGCGAAACACCCACGAGGTGTAAATCATGATCAGCGGCAGAAAAATCATGGTAGCTACCAGCATGATGCCCAGCGTCTTGTGGCTGGATGCCGCGTCCCACAATGTCAGGCTGCTCTTTGCATCGGTCGAGGAGGGCATGACAAATGGGAACATGGAAAAACCGGCAGTAAGGATAATCCCCGCGATCGCGCTGCTGCTGAAGATAAACGCCAAGCGTTCATACCTGGATTTTGCCGCTGATAATGCCAATGCGATTCCGCCAAATCCAAGCATCGGTGCCAGCATCATCCACGGGTAAGTATGGTAATTGCTGAGCCACGCACCAACAGCTTTTTCTACGGTTTTGGTTAAGGGATTGAGCGCAGTATTGACGTCTTGCACTGAGCTAATCCGATAGCCATCGACGCCATAGGCAATCCAGATGCCTGCCAGCGCAAAAGCAATGGTGCAGACCATGCCGCTGATTAAGGCGGCGTGTGCGGCGCGTTTTTGCACTTCACCATCGGTGCGCAATTGCAGGTAAACCGCGCCGTGCATCATGAGCATGGACAGGCTGACCACGCCGCACAGCAGGGCGAACGGACTGAGCAATTGCCAGAAACTGCCGGTGTAGAACGAGCGCAGGGTTTCGTCGTAATGGAAAGGCAAGCCGATGAGCAGGTTGCCAAACGCAATGCCGAATACGATAGCGGGCACTGCGCCGCTGATGAATATGCCCCAATCGCAGCCGCTGCGCCAGCGCGGGTCAGCAAGCTTGCTACGATAAACAATGCCAGCTGGACGGAAGAACAGGGCGAACAGAACCAGTAGCATCGCCGCATAAAGCCCAGAGAACGCCGCCGCATAAACTAACGGCCACGCCGCAAAGATGGCACCCCCTGCCGTTATCAGCCAGGTTTGGTTGCCTTCCCATACCGCACCAATTGAGTTAATCATCACGCGGCGTTCGTCATCGGTCTTGCCGAGGAATGGTAGCCAGGCTTGCACGCCCATATCGAAGCCATCCATGACTGCGAAGCCGATGAGTAGAACGCCGACAAAAATCCACCAGATTATTTTGAGTGTTTCGTAATCAAATATCATCGTAAAGTCCTTGTGTGGCCGCGCTTTCGAAGTGATAGCGCCCGGTGTGCAGGCTGGACGGACCCAGGCGCGCGTACTTGAACATCAAAAGTAGCTCGATGACCAACAGCACTGTGTAGAAACCGATAAACCCCGCCAGACTCAAATAAAGATCGCCGGTAGAGAGTGAAGACGTGGATAGATGCGTCGGCAATATGCCGGAAATCGACCATGGCTGACGACCCATTTCGGCGACAATCCAGCCTGTTTCCGCCGCAACCCAGGGCGCAGGAATGGAATATAGCGCCAGTCTCAACAGCCAGGTTTGTTTGGCAATGGTGCGTTTGGCGCTGAAGTAGAACGATGCCACAAAGATGAACAGCATCAGCATGCCCATCGCCACCATCACCCGGAACGACCAGAACAAGGTGAATATATTGGGGATGGTGTCCTTGGCGGCCTGCTTGATTTGGTCTTCAGTGGCGTCGGTCACATTCGGTGTGTACTTCTTCAGCAATAGACCAAAGCCCAGGTCATCTTTATTTTTCTCGAACGCGTTGCGAGCCGCCTCGCTGGTGTCGCC
>JADGRN010000146.1 GCA_017880825.1 Methylophilaceae bacterium
CTGGGGTGGTTGGTGGTTTTGGGATTCAGTTGAAAACGCATCGTTCATGCCTTGGTTGGTTGGTACGGCATTGATTCATTCACTGGCAGTCACGGAAAAGCGGGATGCCTTCAAATTATGGACTGTGCTGCTGGCAATTTTTGCCTTTTCATTATCACTTCTGGGTACATTTTTGGTTCGTTCGGGGGTGCTGACTTCAGTACATGCATTTGCGACTGACCCCAAGCGCGGTCTTTTCATTCTTGTGTATCTGGGGGTGGTGATCGGGGGGGCATTAACTCTATTTGCTATTCGTGCCCCCCGCGTAGGTCTTGGTGGAAAGTTTGGAATGGTATCGCGAGAATCATTCTTGCTAACCAATAATGTAGTTCTGGTAGCCGCCGCGGGTGCTGTGATGCTGGGCACCCTGTATCCGTTATTCCTTGATGCACTGGGAATGGAGAAGATTTCGGTAGGACCTCCATACTTTGATACGGTATTCGTACCGTTAATGACACCTGCAATCTTTTTGATGGGACTGGCCATTTTTGCTCGATGGAAAAAAGCTGAACTGCCCGCATTGGTAAAACGACTCAGGTGGGCATTCGTAGTCAGTGCTTCAACTGCGGTTTTGCTCCCATTGGTATTGTGTAAATGGACGCCATTGATCTCTTTGGGCTTGTTGATGGCTCTGTGGATTGTAGCGACAGTTTCTGTCAGCCTGCATGATCATCTACAGAACAGGCAACATACCCTCCTGCGTGCGCTGATTGAGTTGCCAAAGGCCTATCAGGGGATGTTGCTGGCACATCTTGGCGTGGCAGTTTTTATCGCTGGCGTCACCCTGGTCAAGGGATATGAAATTGAGAAAGATTTACGCATGTCTCCCGGAGATGTTGCGCAGGTAGGCCGATATGATTTCCATTTCGAGAGTCTGCGTGATCAAGCGGGTCCTAATTATATGGCTACCATTGGCTTATTCAGAGTTACCAGGAATGGTAGTTTGGTAACGATACTTGAACCAGAAAAGCGCATCTACACGGTACAAAATCAGCCCATGACTGAAGCAGCCATCGATGCTGGCGTGTTGCGCGATTTGTATATTTCGCTTGGTGAGCCTATAGGTGGCACTGCCTGGTCAGTGCGTATTTATATCAAACCTTTTGCCCACTGGATATGGACAGGATGCATGATGATGGCTGCCGGCGGTTTCCTGGCATTGCTGGATCCCCGCTATCGCAGGAAAGTGAAGAAAGATGAGGAGGCTTTGGCATGAGGCCTTATCTGAAATATTTACTGCCATTGGCCATTTTTATGGTACTGGTAGGATTCTTTGTCGTTGGCCTCAAGCTTGATCCAAGAGTAGTGCCATCGCCCTTGATTAATAAGCCGGCTCCAGCGTTTCGATTACCTCAAATGGGTGAGGCCAGTAAATCGTTTTCCCCGGAAGATATGCGGGGAAAAGTCTGGTTGCTCAATGTCTGGGCGTCCTGGTGCACCGCTTGTCGTGAAGAACATCCACTACTGATGGATATGTCACGCCAGGTTGACATTCCTCTTGTAGGAATGGATTACAAAGATACGGATGCAGAGGCATCTGCGGTGTTGCAGCAGGCGGGCAATCCCTATCGCATGGTAGCGGTGGATAGAGATGGGCGTGTGGGCATTGATTATGGTGTCTATGGTGTTCCGGAAACCTATGTCATCGATAAGCAGGGCATCATCCGTTATAAGCAGATAGGCCCGATAACCGAAGAGATCTTAAATGAAAAAATCATGCCCTTGCTCAAGGGATTGCAATGAGGCTTAGAGTCCTGTTTGTTCTGCTGCTGATACTCCCGTTGCTTGCCATGGGTGAGGCAAAACCTTTAGGCAATGACCCTGCAGTTGAGGCCAGGCTGAAGGCTCTATCACAGGAGCTGCGTTGCCTGGTTTGCCAGAATCAGACGCTGGCAGATTCAGCCGCACCTCTGGCAGAGGATCTGCGACAGGAAATCCGTGAGAAGATTGCCGAGGGTATGAGCGATAAGGAAATCACGGATTACCTCGTGGCTCGCTATGGAAATTTTGTTCGGTATCGGCCTCCGGTTGAGTCCCAGACGCTTCTGCTATGGGTTGGGCCATCATTGCTATTAATCGCTGGATTTACTGGTTTGTGGCTGACACTGCGCAGACGTAATTCCCTATTGCCCGATGATATTGAAAAAGGTGAAGACGCATGATGTTCTGGATTTTAGTAGGCTTGATGTCATTACTGGCGCTGGCATTCGTAGTGATTCCTGTTGTCAAGCCTGGAACAAAGCGCAAACCCTTACTGATCGTCGGTCTTGTCACATGTTTGCCAATAGCAGCAGTTCTCATATATCAGCAGCTTGGCACCCCAACTGCAGCCACACAACCTGCCATGCCACCAATGCCAGCTGGCATGCCACAAGGGGCCCCTTCAGCCAATGCCATGAACATGGATCTTGGCAAGTTGGCTGACAAACTGGCAGAAAAGCTCAAAGCCAATCCCGGAAATGCAGAGGGATGGGCATTGCTGGCACGTACCTATGCCGAACTCAAGAGACCTGAGGAATCCCTGGCTGCTTTTGAGAAAGCTTCAGCCATGACCTTCAGGGATCCTAATTTGATGGCTGATTATGCAGATGTATTGGCAATGAACAACAACAATCAATTCGATAAGAAGGCTGAGGATCTGGTTGATCAGGCGTTGGCCATCAATCCGATGCATGTCAAGGCGTTGATGCTGAAAGCAACGATCGAATTTGATCGCAAGAATTATCAGCAGGCCATAGTAAACTGGGAAAAACTCCTTACAGTTTCAGGGCTGGATGCTGGAATAACCAAACAGGTGCGCGGAAACATTGAAGAAGCACGCCGTATGATCGACACCGGAAAGTAAGAACGATTTTTTATGAAAAATTTCGTATCATCTTAGTGATGGTTTTAATATTCATTTCTTTTCCGCCCCCGCAGCAGTACCCCTCAGACCATTAGCGTGAATTGCCTCTAACCCACTAAAGAGCTTTCAGCACTGCCCTAGGTTCCCGGCATCTTCCATGCGCCTCCGAGTGCCTTGAACAGACTGACCGACGCCTGTAGCCGCGACAACCGAATCTGTGCCAGCTGATCCTCGGCCTGGAAAAGTGTACGCTGCGCGTCGAGCACTATCAGCAGGTCGTCTGCGCCTGCGCGGTAGCGGATTTCCGCGAGCCTGAGCGCCACACGCGCCTGTTCCAAGACCTTCTCCTGAAACAGTTCCTGCGCTGCCGTGCGCCCCCCGGCGGCCAGCGCACCTTCCACATCCGCCAGCGCGGCAAGAACCGCCTTGCGGTAGTTCTCGACCAGTTCGCGTTCGCGCGACGCTGCCACATCGACCTGCGCCCGCAGGCGGCCGCCATCGAAAATCGACTGCAGCAGTGAGGCGCCGATCGCAAATGTTGCCGTGGGGCCGTTCAGAAAATTGAGCAGCACATCGCTCGCGAGCCCGGCCGATCCCGTGAGCCCGATGCTCGGCAGCAGGGCGGCGCGCGCCACAGCGACGTTGGCGTTGGCGGCCGCGAGTTGTGCTTCAGCGCTGGCAAGATCGGGCCGTCTTGTGAGCAGTTGCGCCGGCAGCCCGGGGGCGACATGCGGCACGGTCAGGCCGGTGACGGCCGAGGCCGCAGTCTCGAACCCTTCCGGCGCTCGTCCGAGGAGGATTGCAAGCGCGAACAGCGTCTGGCGTTCCTGCAGTTCTAGCGGCGGGATAGCAGCTCTTTGCGTAAGGACCGCCGCCTGCTGCCGCGCGAGGTCGAGCGCCGAAGCGGCGCCGTTGCGCACGCGTGAGTCCACAACCGCGAACACGCGCTCGGCCACGACCAGGTTTTCGCGCGTGATCGCCAAGCGGCCGCGCAGCGACAGCACCTCGAAATAGGCGTTGGCAACGCCCGCGACGAGCGTAAGCCTGACGGTCTCCCGGTCGAAGTGGCTGGCGCGAAGCGCAGCCTCGGCCGAACGCTTGGTGGAGGCGTTTTTCCCCCATAGATCCACTTCGTAGCTTGCGCTGAGAGTGGCGCTGCTCGCATTGCCGGTCTGCCAGCTGCCGCCATCCACGTGCGTTTCGCGGCGCGCACTGCCGGCATCGAAGTTCAAGGCCGGAAACAGTGTCGCACCCGCAATGCGGACCTGTGCTTCGGCCTGGCGCACACGTTCCGCGGCGATGACCAGGTCGGGATTGGCGGCCAGGGCTGCGGCGACGAGCGACGACAGTTCCTGCGAGCCGAAAGCATTCCACCAGTCCTGCGTCGGCACAGCCGCGTCAGGAACAGCCGGCTCGGCAAAGGCCTGCGGCATGTCGGGCGCGGGAGCCGGAGCATTGCCAGTGATGGCGCAGGCACCGAGCAGCATCGCGACTCCGAAGCAGGCGAGTCGTCGCATCACGTCGCCAGCGCCACGATCGGGTCGACCCGCGCTGCCTTGCGCGCCGGCATGTATCCAAAGACAACCCCGGTAGCGAACGCGCAGCC
>JADGRN010000147.1 GCA_017880825.1 Methylophilaceae bacterium
TGGGATGAAATCTGGATTTTTAGAGGTTCCCTTTGCTCTCAGGCCGGTATCCGGGCTCACAAGTCTTGATTTGCCGCCTTCCCATGATTGCTCACAGTGGCATATTGGCAAATCCACACTCGCTTACCGTTGCGGGGGCAGCTCAGGCATAGGGAACTAATATTCCCGCACCTGCTTCCCGTTTAACTCACCTGCACGCAGGCGAGCACCTCAAAGCGGCGCGCACTTTATCACAAACATATCGCATCTTGCCGAAACAAGAAATATCGAGAGCCTACAAACTGCTTGCATAAATCCGCCTTACCGTTTGACTTATCAGCACTTTTCAATCTATAGTCAGCGCATGAAAAACGAATTGAACACACTGGAAGAGAAACTCGCCCAGCTGATACAAGTTACTGGAAAGTTGCGTGCCGAAAATCACCAGTTGCGCCAAGAGTTAGCGCACGCTCTCAGCAGCAGTCGTCAATACAGCGACAAGATGGATAGCGCGAAAGCGCGCCTGGAAAAGCTGCTGATTACTCTACCCGAAGATCAAACATGACCAATACCACAAAAACCCTGGAAATCAAGATTCTCGACCGCGAGTTGCGTATCGCCTGCCCCGAAGAGGAGCGGGGCCAACTGCTGGATGCCGTGGCCTATCTGGACAAAAGAATGAGCGAGATTCGCGATGCCGGCAAAATCGCCAGCGTCGAACGTATTGCGCTGATGGCGGCCCTCAACATCACTCACGAGTTGCTCGGCATGAAAGTCGGGCGCGGCATTGACCTCTCCGACTTTAAGCGTAGAATAGATTCCATGCAGGCAGCGATTGATGAGGCGTTAGCCGAACAAGACACGCTGTTTTGATAAGAATACTAGCCAGCTGACTAACCCAGCAAAAAACGCCGGGTAAGTCATTGGTTATAGTTTGTCCCCTGCGGTGTTCGTCAGACTCATAATTCTTTGAACCCATAAGCTACGGCTTAGGTTGCGACCCTTGATGTTACTGTTGTGCGCGTCCCTTGCGGATGTACCTGATGTAACTGGGAAGCGGCTCTCTTGAACCAAGGTTCAAGATGCTGGGTCAACGGCACAGGCGGGGGGCTCTATTCAAGTGCGACCTTAGATTTCATCGGGTCGCACTTTTTATTTCCGGGATTAAGCCATGCGCTATTGGTTGATGAAATCCGAACCTTCCGATTGCAGCATCGATGACCTCGCCGCACTACCCAACCAGACTGTAGCTTGGTATGGCGTGCGCAACTATCAGGCGCGCAACTTCATGCGCGACCAGATGAAGGTCGGCGACAGCGTGCTGTTTTACCACTCCAACTGCAAAGAGCCGGGCATCGCCGGCATCGCCAAAGTCAGCAGCATAGCTTATCCCGATTCCAAACAGTTCGAGCGCGAAAGCAAATACTTCGACCCCAAGGCCACACCGGAACAGCCTCGCTGGTTCAATGTGGACGTGCAACTGGTCAAGAAAATTCCGCTCATCACCATCGACGAATTACGCCAACATCCCGAGCTGGGACGCATGCGCACCCTGCAACGCGGCAATCGCCTGTCCATCACCCCGCTCGATCCGGCGGAGTGGAAATTCATCACCACCAAGCTGGCGCACGATTGATGGAATGGTACGTCGCCTATTTGACGCTAGGCGCAATCGCCGGATATCTGGCCGGGCTGTTCGGCGTCGGCGGCGGACTGGTGCTGGTACCTATACTGCTGTTGCTGTTCGACGCACAACAGTTCCCCGCTGAACATGTGATGCACCTCGCCCTCGGCACCTCGATGGCAAACATCCTGTTCACCTCGCTGGCCAGCATGCGCAAACATCATCAGCACGGTGCTGTGAACTGGCGCGTGGTGCGCGACATCACCCCGGGCATCCTGCTCGGCACCGGCATCGGCGCAGTGTTTGCCACCAGCATCTCGCCGCACTTTTTGGGAATATTCTTCGCGCTGTTCGTGTATTTCGCGGCAGCACAAATCTTGTTCGACGCCCGCCCGCATGCCTCGCGCCAACTGCCCGGCATGGCCGGCATGACGATCACCGGCATACTCACCGGCTGGTTGAGCAGCATGGTATCCATAGGCGGCGGCACAATAATCACCCCCTTTCTGCTCTGGTGCAATGTATCCCTCAGAAATGCGATCGGCACCTCCGCCGCCATCGGCTTCCCGATTGCAGTTGGCGGCACGCTAGGTTACATCGTAACCGGCATGAGCCTCCCCGCCTTGCCCGCCCCAAACCTCGGCTTTGTCTACCTGCCCGCTTTACTCTGGGTCGCACTTGCCAGCGTCATCACGGCACCGCTTGGCGCAAAAGCCACGCATCACATGAAGACCAGGGTATTGCGCAAACTATTCGCCATACTGTTGATCGCACTGGCAACCAAAATGCTATGGAAAGTGCTGCCTTAACCAACAAGTCAAGCAAACCTGGCAAGAATATATACGGCGCAACAAAGTGTGCGTAGTCACTGCACCTGTTGTGTGGATATGGGTGAAGCGCGATTTATTACAGCGACAAAACCTCTGAAGGTTTTCTTCCGCTCAAAATTTAGTCACATGCGGGGGCAATCTCTATCCCCGCCTGTCCTAATCGCCAGCAGCGAGTGTTCGGGGAGATCATTTCCTCGAAGCGGGAAGCCGATACGAAACCTGCTGTTGGCACAATACAAGGTGCCAGCCGAAGCCAATAACTTTGGCACGGCTGCGCTTCTTCGACCCAACCCAGCAGCATCCCGGCACCGCCAGCTTGGTGACAGGCTAACATTGCCAAATCCATGGGGTTACGCGCTAGAACGACAACTGCATCTCCTTGCCAGTTCAACGCGGCCGCAAGGGCTGGTAATATTTGACTGGTTTGACTTTGCAAGAAACTGAAGGGCATGGGCAGGCCTTCCCGATTTTGCTCCAGCACTTGAGATAGTGCTGAAACCGAACCGCGCAAGCTGCATACCCGCAACACGACATCCCCGGGTAGTGCAGTTTCTTTTGCCGCATCAAGACAATCAAGTGCGCCAAAGAGTGCCAGTTCAGCCAATATTCCGATGCGACGTGGACGATGCCCGAGGCGGGTCGCCAATTGATCGCGCCACTTATCGGGGGGTCCATTGCCGGAGGAAAATCCATCTGGCGTTCGGCCGGTAATTTGCCAGGTAAAGCTACTCATTTTTTGTTCGCCCACGAAAGCCTGTCCTTCCGTTTGTGCGAGCGTTAGTATCCTCTAGGATCACGGCGGTATACCCTCCGCCAAAACCCAGTATTTCCGCCAATACGTATCGTACTGATTCGGGTCTTGAGTGTTCTAATCCGGCACGCAGATCAGGATCAAGCGGGTAGTCTGGATGCGGCCAGATATTGGATTCCAAACATGCGGTCAGCAAAGCAATTTCTGCAGCACCTGATGCACCCAAGGTGTGCCCGATCGCCGCCTTCAGTGTAACAAGCGGTGGCATTGATTCGAATGCCGCAGCCAATCCGGTCAATTCGTTCACATCGTTTACCGGGCTGCCCGCAGCTTGTAATTTGATCAGGTCGATGTCGGATGTCTCTAGACCGCTGGCTGCAAGAGCCTGCTCACACAATTGGGTAACTGTTTGCGAAATGGCGCCGGTCGGGTCGCGACCGTCCACGATATTACTCCCGCCACACAAATGCCAGCGTGCTGGCTGGCTGGACAGATGCAACACCGACACTGCTTCCCCCAAGGTGATTCCGTCACGGTTCAATCCAAGTGGTTTTGGTTTGCTTGGCGTCAGCAGCTGCATGGCTGCAAAACCAGAAACAGAGAATCGATTAGCCAGCTCCACACCCAGCACAACGGCATCGTTTACCGAACCTGAACTGATGAGTTTAGATGCGGACAGAAGTGCTTGCAGTGATGAAGTGCAGGCACTGGAAACCAGATAGACCGGCCCAGTCCAGTCCAGCCAACCCGCTATTTCTTCGGCAAAGTCATAGCTATCCTCAGGGCGGGCCATCCCGGTTTCAATCGCGCCTATATCAAGAGAAGAGGATGCCACAAAGAGCGGTACATTTGGCTCCGCTTTAAGTCCCGCCTCCCTGACAGCCGCACAGACAAGCTGCTGCGCGCGCATGCGCCAGTCCGGCTCGGGGTGGTCGATACGGAAATATGGCCAATCCGTTCCATCCGGCAATTCCATCCGTTGCGCGGCTCGCCCGCCGGCAGAGATACAAGCCAGAGCCCGTGGCAGATTCGCACCCAAAGCCGAGATGAGCGCTCGCCCATGCAAGTAAACCGGCCTCATACACGACGCACGGATAAATATTCGGCGAGATGGGCAATGCTGGCTAAGGCTCGCCGGGTTTCCTTGCTATCCGGGAGACGTATCCCGTAGCGTTTTTGGATTTCCATGGAAATTTGCAATGCGTCGAGAGAGTCGAGCATCAATCTCGATTCCGGACCGAAGAGTATCTCGTCGTCAGCCAAACCACCTTGCGGTTCGT
>JADGRN010000026.1 GCA_017880825.1 Methylophilaceae bacterium
GTGCACCTCTCCACCGGCAATTACCACCAGCGCACGGCCCGGCTGTACACGGATTTCGGCCTGTTGACCTGTAATGACGAAATCTGCGAAGACGTGAATGATGTTTTTGCCCAGCTCACCGGCCTAGGCAAAGCCAGCAAGCTGCGCCATCTATGGCAATCACCTTTCACCTTGCATCATAAACTGATCAAAGCCATACAAAATGAGACCGAGATTGCCAAATCCGGCAAGAAAGCACGCATCATCGCCAAGATGAATGCGCTGCTCGACCCGGACATTATCCGCGCGTTATACGATGCCTCGATAGCCGGCGTGCAGATTGAGCTCATCATACGCGGCGTCTGCGCCTTGCGGCCAGGCATGCCGGGGGTTTCTGAAAATATTAGCGTGCGTTCCATCGTCGGACGCTTTCTTGAGCACGCACGGATCTTTTACTTCTACAACAGCCGTCATGAAAACATCTACTTGTCGAGTGCCGACTGGATGTATCGTAATTTTTTTCGGCGCATTGAAGTGTGCTTTCCGGTGCTCGACCCCAAGCTGAAAAAACGCATTTTCAAGGAAGGCCTGGAGCCGTATTTACGCGACAATGCCAATTCTTGGGAAATGATGCCGGATGGCACCTATCGTCGACGTCCCAGCAGGCGTGGCAGTGTTTTTAGTGCGCAGCAATCGCTATGTGCTGAATTTGGTCAGGAATTGCCACAGGACAACTAGTGGAAACGCGTGCTAATGCACGTCCAAGCTGATGCCTATGTCTTTCCAGTAAGCAATTTCACTGGTCAACTCGGCTTCTGTCAGCGGATTATCTTTGAGCCAATCAGGCTCTAGCAACAACTGAAAACCATCCTGCTCCCAACTCAGTGCGAGCTGCGGAAAGTCGCCATCCATGCGGTTACGGTGAAACAGGATGGCTAAGCGCAATATCAACACCAGCAGGCAGCGATCATCGCTGACAGGCGGCATAGTCAGCTTGGCCAGAGAACGGCGCTGCGCGCGCATCAGCAAACCCAATGTTAATTGTTCCATTTTGGAAAAGCCCGGCATATCGGCATTTTCGATGATGTAGGCAGAGTGTTTGTGGAAGCCGGTGTGCGCAATCGACACGCCGATTTCGTGCAGCTTGGCGGCCCATATCAGATAATGGCTGGCCGCAGTTTCATCCATGCGTAATTTATTATTCACTTGAGCAAGCAGGCTTAACGCCAGCACCTGTACACGCCTGGCTTGAGCGCGGTCCACGTGGTAACGCCGCATGAAACTATTCACTGTCGCTTCGCGCGTATCCTGATGATGCATGCGCCCCAGCAGTTCGTACAACACACCTTCACGCAATGCACTACTCGCCGTGGTCATACGCTCGATATTCAATGCATCAAAAGCGGCCATCATGATGGCCAAGCCACCCGGCAGTACTGCAACCCGGTCCGCACTCAGGCCCGGTATCTGCAATTTTTTAGTGTCCTTGGCTTTGAGTAACAAGTTGCATAATTGCCTCAAGCCATCGCGCGTAATGGCACCGTCACTCAAATCGTTGAGGCGCAGGATTTCACCCAAAGAACGCGCCGTCCCGGATGAGCCCACCGCTTCTTGCCAGTGATCAGCGGTGAAATTTTTGCGTATGCCTTGAATTTCGGAGGCGGCGGCAATTTTTGCCTGCTCCAGACTGCTTTCGTTGATTTTTCCTTCCGGGAAAAACCTGAGGCTGTAACTTACGCAGCCCATGTACAGGCTTTCCATCTCTATCGGCTCAAAGCCTGACCCGATAATAAATTCGGTAGACCCGCCACCGATATCGATCACCAGACGTTTGTGGGCGGCGGCCGGTAAGTCATGACTGACGCCGACAAAAATCATGCGTGCTTCTTCCCGTCCGGCAATAATCTCGATGGGGAAGCCTAACGCAGCTTGCGCTTGCTGCAACAACTGCGAGGCATTTTTGGCAACGCGGAAAGTATTGGTGGCAACGGCACGTACGGCCTGAGGAGCAAGTCCGCGCAGACGTTCACCGAAGCGCTTGAGGCAGTCGATGGCGCGGCGCTGCGCATCGGCATCCAGGTGTTTGTCCTTGCCCAGGCCAGCACCCAGGCGTACAGCCTCGCGCAGGGAATCATGAAAAATCAGGCGCCCGTCAACCACACGTGCGAGTTGTAATCTGAAGCTATTAGAACCTAAATCTACAGCAGCAATCTCAGAAAAAGCCGGGATTTTAGTAGTCAAGACCGACCTTTAACTTAACGGTTGCAATAAAAATGTCATGGTTGCAAAGTTTCGCGTTCCATTTCCTGCACAGAAGTATGCCGCACATCCTTGCCTTTGACCATGTACACCACGTATTCGGCGATGTTCTTGGAGTGGTCGCCAATGCGCTCAATGGCTTTAGCCACAAACAGCACTTCCAGCGACATGGAAATGGTGCGCGGATCTTCCAGCATGAAGGTGATGAGCTGGCGCATCGCAGCGCGGAAATATTCATCCACCTGCTCGTCCTGACGCGCGACATCCACGGTCTTGCTTACATCCAGGCGCGCAAAAGCATCCAGCGCGGTACGCAGCATCTCGCGCACCAAGCCAACCATGGTCTTGATCTCGGCAAAGCGCGGGGTATACATGCGGTCAGACTCGTAAATCTTCTGCGCCACGCGGGCAAGCTTGGCGGCTTCGTCGCCGATACGCTCAAGATCAGTAATGGTCTTGACCACCATCATGATCATGCGCAAATCGCCCGCTGCTGGCTGGCGCCGCGCGATAATGTGGCTGCAATCCTCATCGATCTGCACCTCAAGCGCATTGACGCGATGATCGTTGGAGATGACGCTGTCAGCCAAACTGAGATTGGCGTTGACCAGCGCATCCAGCGCATTAACGATTTGCTGCTCAACCAGACCGCCCATCTGCAAGACTTTGGCGCGTACCGATTCCAGTTCGGCATCGTATTGCTTGTAAGTGTGTTCAAATTGCATGGAGCGATTCCTTCCTAAAAATAGACGTAAGCTTCAGGTTTAGCTTAACGGGACAGCCTAACGTCCATTTGTGACAACTTAATGGCAAACCGTCAATTCTGTTTCTTAGCAAGAACTTAGCGCTTATAAGTTTTCACGCCATCGGCTGTAGCCAGCAGCAACACATCAGCAGGTCGTGCCGCGAACAGTCCGTTAGCTACGACCCCGACAATCTGGTTAATCCGGGCTTCTAATGCGACTGGGTCTAAAATCTTCAAGCCCGAAACATCCAGAATCACGTTGCCGTTGTCGGTGGTGAAATCGCGCAACTTTGGTTGACCACCCAGCTTGACCAATTCACGTGCTACGTAGCTACGTGCCATCGGCAGCACTTCTACCGGTAACGGGAATGTACCCAGCACCGGCACCAGCTTGCTGCCGTCGGCAATACAGATAAAGCTCTTGGCACAGGCCGCGACTATTTTTTCACGCGTTAATGCCCCACCTCCACCTTTTACCATATGCATGTGTTCGGTAATTTCATCAGCGCCATCGACGTAGATATCCATGCCATCCACGCTGTTCAAATCAAATACCTGGATACCATGACTTCTCAGACGCTGTGCCGTAGCCTCAGAACTGGCAACCGCACCATCAATCTTGCCTTTAACCTTGGCCAATTCATCAATAAAATAATTGGCAGTAGAGCCAGTGCCTACGCCTATGATGCCACCTTTTACATAGGCCACCGCGGCGGCGGCGACTTCTCGCTTTAATTCGTCCTGTGTTTTCATCCCTGCCGTTGTCATTTTTGCTTTCATTCCAATTTTTCTACAATTAAATTCTTTAATTGCGTGTTTTCTTTATAATCTTGCACAACTTGGAATCATACACTGCGTCACACTCAATGAAAAACGACTACCTAGAAAAAATTCAAACCGCACACGTTTACGACGTTGCCAGTAAAACCCCGCTGGAGTTTCAGCCCAATCTTTCGGCGCGCCTGGACAACCGCGTGCTGTTGAAGCGTGAAGACACGCAACCGATATTTTCATTCAAGCTGCGCGGCGCCTATAACAAAATGGCACATCTCTCGCCCGAAGCGCTCAGACAGGGGGTGATTGCAGCATCCGCTGGCAACCATGCACAAGGCGTTGCACTGGCGGCACAAAAATTAAATTGTCGCGCAGTCATCGTCATGCCGACAACGACGCCACGCATCAAGGTAGAGGCAGTGAAGAACCGCGGTGCCGAGGTTGTCCTATTCGGTGATTCCTACTCCGATGCCTACCTGCACGCACTAGAACTGGAAAAGTCAGAAAATCTGACATTTGTGCACCCTTACGACGACCCTGATGTGATTGCCGGACAGGGCACCATCGCCATGGAAATTCTGAATCAGCATCCTGAACCCATATACGCTATTTTTTGCTGCGTGGGTGGCGGCGGACTGATTGCCGGAATTGCGGCCTATGTCAAAAGCGTGCGGCCAGAAATAAAAATTATTGGGGTTGAGGCAATTGATGCTGATGCCATGACTCGATCGATAAAGGCTGGCAAGCGCGTCATGCTGGATCAGGTTGGTCTTTTCGCGGACGGCGCTGCGGTAAAACAGGTTGGCGTTGAAACCTTCCGCCTGTGCCAGGAATATGTCGATGAAATGATGGTGGTGGATAACGATGCCATCTGTGCCGCCATCAAAGACGTATTCGAGGATACACGCTCCATCCTGGAACCGGCTGGCGCGCTGGCCACGGCCGGCATCAAGGAATACGTCAAACGCAACAATCTGCATGGCAAAACGCTGGTGGGCATCGCCTCCGGCGCCAATATGAATTTTGATCGGCTGCGTTTCATCGCCGAGCGTGCCGAAATCGGCGAAAACCGCGAAGCCGTGCTAGCGGTAACAATCCCGGAAAAACCCGGATCGTTCAAGACATTCTGTCGCCTGCTGGGTGATCGTAGCATCACCGAATTCAATTACCGCTATGCGGACGCCACACAAGCGCACATCTTTGTTGGCGTGACAATTCACGACCACAAGGAGTCTGATCAACTAATAGATATGCTCAGACAACACCAGTTACCGACACTGGACTTAACTGATAATGAAGTCGCCAAGCTGCATTTGCGGCACTTGGTTGGTGGCCATGCGCCGCAAGCAAAACATGAGCAGGTATATCGTTTTGAATTTCCTGAGAGGCCAGGCGCATTGATGAAGTTTCTCGACACCATGGGGCGCGACTGGAACATCAGCCTGTTCCATTACCGCAACCATGGTGCCGATTACGGCCGCGTACTGGTCGGCATGCAGGTACCGCCAGATGAAAAGGCCGAATTTAAGACTTTCTTGGACAACCTGGGTTATCCGTATTGGGACGAAAGCGAAAACCCGGCTTACAAGCTGTTCCTAGGCTAGAAGCTTGGGTCAGCGACTTGTTCAGTCAGGCTAACTATGTGATTCGCGGTAGAGCATGACCGCAAGCACGGCCGCAATCACAAGACCCACCGCGCTAGCCCAGATGGGAATAACTACCGCATTTAGCGTAATTTGCCAACCCAACACAAGTCGCAATAAATGCAACAACGCAACCAGCGCGAAAACTACAACAGCTATCATGGTGAACGGTTTCATTTTGCCTCCTCGGGTATGCACCTCAAGTGACATTTAAGCATAGACCGCGAGTCAGCCGAAAAAATCCCTCTGCGCTTAAAGCAACGCGGCGATAAACTCCCATTCGCGCGGGTCAACCGGTGTAATTGAGAGCCGATTGCCGCGCTGCAAAATGCGCATGGTGGCCAGCTCCGGATATTCGCGTAGCTCTTTCAAACTCAGCAGTCTGGTCTTGCGTACCAGTTTCACGTCCACATTCACCCAACGCGGGGTTTCTGGTGTTGACTTCGGCTCAAAATATCTGTGTTTTGGGTCAAACTGCGTGCGGTCGGGGTAAGCCTGACTGCTAATTTCCACAAGGCCAGCGATGCCTGGCAGTTCACAGTTGGAATGATAAAAAAAAGCCTGGTCACCCAGCATCATCTGGTCACGCATGAAGTTGCGCGCCTGATAGTTGCGGATGCCATACCAGTCTATGGTTTGGTTAGGAAACGAAGCAAGGTCATCAATCGACACATCTGAGGGCTCGGATTTCATCAGCCAATAACGCATTCCGATTTCTCCTGTTCGATACTATTAATGTAAATCACTTGTAACTGCAGGCAAATTTGGTTTTGTTGCAGGCGGAAACATGACGCTAAAACAGCTACCGTGACCATTTATACCATCTTGGACAGTTACGGTAGCCCCGTGAATTTCGGCAATTTCCTTTACGATGGCAAGCCCCAGGCCGCTACCATCCGCTTGATGGCCCAGCAGCCGGTGAAATCGTTCAAAAACCCGCGCCTTTTCTTCCTCAGGTATTCCTGGTCCGTTATCTTCTACCTCCAGCGTCAGATCGGGCCTGATCCTGACCGTTACTGTTCCATTATTTGGTGTATAACGCAGCGCATTATCCAGCAAATTTTTAAGTAGTTCGGTCAAACGCAGTGCATCACCATCCACCCACACCGGCACTCCAGCGCTTTCAAAACCCAAATCGATTCCCTTTTTCACGGCAACGCTGATCCATTCCCCGGTGATGGACTGAGCAAGCGCATTCAAATCCAACGGAACAAGTTTCAGCGAACGATCTGCACCGGTTTCATTGCGCGCCAATGACAGCAACTGGTTAACCAGATGCGTAAGCTGCTCAGCGCCGATTTCGAGCTGGTTTAGTGAATGGCGCACATCTTCCAGTGAATTTTGACGAGAAGCCAGCGCAATCTGTGCCTTGAGACCAGCCAACGGAGTACGCAATTGATGCGCGGCATTCGCTATAAATCGATTCTGTGCGTTGAGCACACCCTCCAGACGCTGCAATAAAGCGTTAATGGCGCTGACCAATGGCTGAGCTTCAGCTGGAGCATCCGGATCCTGCACCGGGCTTAAGTCGAGGTGAGAACGTGCAGCGACAGACGCTTCCAGCCTGCTTAAAGATCGCAGCCCGCGGCCCACCGCGTACCAAACGATGACCGCCGCAAGCAGAATCAGCAACAGCTGCGGCAAGATTAAGCCGGTAAGAATTCCCTTGGCCAGAATCTCGCGCTTGTGCAGGGTTTCGGCAACCTGAATGTGTACCCGACTTTCTTTATTATTGATGGCCAAAGTTAATGGCAGCGTAGCCACGCGCACGTTCTTGTCGTCGACCAGCGCATCATAAAAAGGATCCCCTTGCTCATCCTCTTGCGCCGTATCCGCAGGTGGCGCGGGCAGGTTACTATCGCCACTCAGGACTACACCATTTTCGTCGCGGATGTTGTAATAAATGTCATCGTATTTATCACTCAGCATCAACTGGCGTGCTGCTGCAGATAGTTTGAACGGTAGTTTCCCTTCTTGCGCTGCTTTTTTTACCAGCTCGGAAATATCATAGGCTGATTCGTAGAGCGCGCTGTCGTAAGCATCGTGGGTAAAATTGAGCGCAATCCCATAAGCAACAACAGCACTGATGGCTAACAACGTCAGCAACGGGACTAGCAACCACCGCAGCAAAGTGCGACGCAGCGAAGGCTTGGAATTGTTCAGATCAATCATTGTACTTATCGAACATGTATCCCAAACCGCGCACCGTGCGAATCTGCACGCCAGCAGGCTCCAGCTTCTTGCGTAGACGATGCACGTAGACTTCAATCGCGTTGTCACCCATTTCATCATCCCAACTGCAAAGATGCTCGACCAAGGCCTCTTTGCTGACCGCACGCCCAGCCCGCAGCAGCAACAATTCCAGCACACCGATTTCTCTCGCTGAAAGTTCGAGTGGCACACCGCCGATATTCACGCTGCGCTCAACCGGATTGAATGCCAAACTACCGTAGTTGATTTCCGGAGTAGTAACTTCGTTGCCGCGACGAATCAGTGCGCGCAATCTGGCCTCCAATTCCGGCATATCGAAAGGCTTGGCCAGATAATCGTCCGCTCCAAGATCCAGGCCCTTAACCCGATCCGCCAGTGCCTCGCGCGCTGTCAGAATGATCACTGGTAATTTGCTGCCCCTGGCACGCAGAAGCCGTAACACTTCGAAACCATCCATCTTTGGCAAGCCCAGGTCGAGAATAACCAGTGCATAAACCTGATCGGATAACGCAAGATTGGCATCCTGCCCATCGCGAGCCCAGTCCACGCTATAGCCAGATTGCCGTAAAGAGCGGGACAAAGCATCGCCAAGCAAAGCATCATCCTCGGCCAGTAAGATGCGCATGGCCTATTCCACCTTTTCCCATAGCTGGGTACGTCCAAACAAGGATACGCCTATATATCCCCGGACATGTACGTGCATACCATCCTCGGCAAGCTTCATTTCACAACGGTAAACTTGGCCTTCAACTGGATCAAGTATTTCTCCGCCTTTGTATTGCAGTTCCGAACCACGCATACCGGTTAATATCAATAGTCCTACCAGCGGTTTGTTCTTGCGCCAGCCAGAACATTTCCAGCATTGGGGCGCCGTCGGCTCGCCGGCTAACGGAAATATTGTCTCGATGCTGCCTTCGTATTGCCCGCCATGCTCACGGATACGAATCAATGAACTCGGCTTTGCAGTTTCATCATCAATCTGGCTCCACAACCCGACCAAAGAAACTGAATCCGCAAACAGCGATATGGGGTGGACAAACAAGGCAATTGTCAGGCAGAAAAGAAGTGCTACACGATTCATGCTAAAAGGAGCTCCTGCTTAGGTAGCAATATATTGTAAAACAGCATGCTTACATTAACCTTTCCGATTTAAATAGGGAAGTATCGACCAACCGCAGGCCTGAACCAGACGGACATTTAACATGTAAGTAATTTGTAAGGCTTATGCTTTATTCTCCTGCTATAAATAAATTGTAGGAAGAGCCAACAATGTTGTTTGTGATTGATTTCGACGGCACTCTTGCTCGTCATGACACAGTCGATGAGCTATTGGGAAAATTCGCCGACCCCGCCTGGGCAGATGTTGAACAGGATTGGCAAGACGGCCGCATTACGGCTGTTGAGTGCATGCAACGGCAAATTCGCATGGTCAAGGCCGACCAGGTTACCCTGGAAAATTTCTTCCGCGCCATTGAAGTGGACGAATCCTTTTTACCGTTTCACCGTCATGTAAGCAAGTTCGCCAGGGTGGCCATTGTCAGTGACGGCCTGGATCATGCGATTCATGTCGCCAGCAGGCATGCGGGTTTGCCCGATATGCCTATTTATGCCAACCGCCTGCATTTCGTGCATGGCGGCATTGATATCTCCCACCCTCACCTCAATGCACAATGTAAAGCCGGTAATGGCGTTTGCAAATGTGCCGTGGCCAACGAGCTGTCAGGCGCTCGAGGCGGCCCGGTGATATTGGTGGGCGATGGCAAGTCCGATGCCTGTTTGGCGCACAGTGCCGACGTGGTATTCGCCAAAGACTCGCTGATCAGATATTGCGAAGAGCAAAACATCGCCCACATTCCGTTCGACACTTTTGAGGATGTGCTCGCCACCGTCATGGCATGGAGTACGCATCTGCCGCAGCAAGCCGTTTCAATCGCTTAATCGTTTCACCTTATTCAAATTGGAAAGACCCTCCATGGATCAAAAAATCATCGAGATTCTCGATAAAAACGACAAATATTGCTCTCACGGCGACACCGTAAATTACGCCGATCCCCCCAAGGTATTCGAATCCTGCAACGGCAGCTTTTTGTATGACGAAAACAACACACCTTATCTGGATTGGCAGATGTGGTATTCAGCCGTAAATTTCGGCTATAAGAACAAACGTATCAGCGATGTGCTCAAGAAGCAGATCGACACATTACCGCAGCTGGCCAGCCAGTATTTGCACAAGGAAAAGGTCGAGCTAGCAGCAATCATCTGCGAATATATGGAAGAAAAACATGGCGTTAAAGGCCGTGTGCATTTCAACGTCGGCGGTGCGCAAGCGGTGGAAGACTCGCTTAAAATAGTACGCAATCACACCGGCAAGATCCACCAGTTTGCGTTCATGGGCGGCTATCATGGCCGTACTCTGGGCGCTTCGGCAATCACTTCCAGCTACCGCTATCGCCGCCGCTTTGGCCACTTCTCTGATCGCGCACACTTTGTGCCTTTTCCCTATTGTTTCCGCTGCCCTTACGGTATGAAAGTGGAAACCTGCAATATGTACTGCCACCACGAATTCGAGCGTTTGTTCGAGACTGAATACAACTCGTTCTGGGATGTGAAGGCTGAGCAATGCGAATTCGGTGCCTTCTATATCGAACCTGTGCAGGGCACCGGCGGTTACATCATCCCGCCGCAAGGCTATATGCAAAAACTGGCCAAGACCCTGAAAGAACGCAATATCTTGTTGGTGGCAGATGAGATTCAGATGGGCGTGTATCGCACCGGCAAGCTGTGGTCGTGGGAAAATTTCGGCATCGTTCCAGATGTGTTCGTGTTCGGCAAAGCGATCACCAACGGGCTCAATCCACTGTCCGGCATCTGGGCGCGCGAAGAGCTGATTTCACCGGAAAAATTTCCTCCCGGCTCCACGCACTCCACCTTTGCTTCCAATCCATTGGGCACCAGCGTGGCGCTGGAAGTACTACGCATGACGCAGGAAAAAGATTTCGAGCCGGGCATCCGTGCCAAGGGTGCGTATTTTCTGAAGAAAATTCAAGAACTGAAATCGAATTGGAAAGTGGTTGGCGATGTCAGCGGCCTCGGACTGGCACTACGTATTGAGCTTTGCACCAACGATAGCTTTACGCCCAACCGGGAGCTGGCTGACCGCATGTTCAATGAAGGACTGAAGGGCGATCTGCTGGTGGGCGACAAGAAATATGGTCTGGTGCTGGATATCGGCGGGCACTACAAAAATGTCATCACTCTGGCGCCGTCGCTGGAAATCAGCGAAGAAGAGATTGATCTCGGCATCCATCTTTTTGAGATGCTGCTGCGGCGCTGCGGCGCAGAGTAGAATGTCGACTATGGCAACAACGATTGAACAATGTCTGGGGCCTACCGGCTTTTATGACAAGCACGGTGCAGATGTCGTGCTTTTGATACATGGCCTGACCGGCACCCCGGCAGAGATGCGCCATGTGGCCAAACGGCTTGCCAAGCGCGGCTTCAGTGTAATGTGTCCGCAACTGGCAGGGCACTGCGGCAGTATTGGTGATTTGAAACGTTCACGCTGGCAGGATTGGTATGGCTCTATCGAACAGTCTTTCGAGGCACTCAAGCTGGAGCATGCTCACGTTTATGTAGCTGGACTTTCAATGGGCGCACTGATTGCGCTGAAGCTGGCAGATGAAAAAGGTCGGCGTGTTGACGGCTTGGGGCTACTTTCCACCACCTTCTTTTACGACGGTTGGAACGTGCCGCGATTACGTCGCAAGCTGTTGTTACCCCTGGTGCTCTACAGCCCGTTACGTCATTTCCTGTCCTGGAAAGAGCCTCCGCCCTATGGCATCAAGTGTGAACGCACCCGTGCCCTGGTGCATGCCGTGCTGGAAAATCGTGACGCGCAAGCTTCAGAGAAGGTGGGAATATTCCGCACCCCGGCGGTCACCATACGTGAGTCTGAGCGTCTGATTAGCGCCACCCGCAAATCGCTGCCCAAAGTGCATTCTCCGACGTTGATCGTACACTCTACCGAGGACGATATGGCGAGCCTGAAAAATGCCCATTTTGTTGCGCGACGAGTCGCTTCCAGAACCATCGAGACCTTTTTTGTCGATGATACCTACCATGTGCTAACGCTGGACAAGCGCAAGAACGACGTCGCCGAGCGACTCGCCAAATTTTTCAAACAATGCACTGCGGCCCATACGGTTGCGGCATGAGGAGAAAACAATAATGAACACCTTTGACACCCTGAAAGAAATCATCGTCGATAAGTTCGAGATGGATCCAGCGACAGTTACTCCGGAAGCTACCTTCGAGACATTGGAAATCGATTCACTGGATACCTTCGACATCATCTTCAGTGCCGAGGAAAAATTTGGCATCAAGGTCCCCAATGAGCAAGTCGAAATCAAGACCGTGCAGGACGTGGTAAACCTGATTGATCGCCTGCGCATCGAGCAGGGAAAGGCATGACCGTTCGCCGCGTCGCCGTCACCGGCATAGGCATTGTTTCACCCCTGGGCAACACCCCCGATGAATTCTTCTCCGCTCTGATGGCAGGCAAATCGGGTATCCGCCGTCTGCGCGCCGATTTCGTTGATCGTCTGGATACCAAAATTGCCGCCCAGGCAGAGTTCGATCCATTGCTGCATTTCAGCAAACACAAAGCCGCCAGTCTTGACCGGGTAAGCCAGTTTGCTTTGTATGCGGCCAGCCAGGCGATTGCCGACGCCCGCCTTGACATGTCCCTGCAAGACAAATCGCGTATGGGCATCTATCTGGGCACCGGAATGGGTGGAGCAGCTTCGGTGGAAGAAGGCTATATACGCCTTTACCGCGATGGAGCCGAACGCCTCAAACCTTTTACCGTGCTCATGGCGATGAACAACGCTGCGGCCTCGGCCATAGGTCTGGAGTACGGCCTCACCGGCTCCAACCTGACGTTTTCGACCGCCTGCTCGTCGTCTAGCGTTTCCA
>JADGRN010000148.1 GCA_017880825.1 Methylophilaceae bacterium
TTTAAGGATGATTTTTCCAAAACCAGCAGTGGTTGGGATCGGGTTAATGACACATCCCATATCACGGACTATGCGAACGGCGGTTACCGGATCAATGTTACCTCCCCCATGTATTCTTACCTCGCCAACCCTTATCAATCCGATGTTTCTTATCGTGGTTTCGATGCCTCACCCTTGCTCGGAACGCCGCAAGGCATCTCGGTATTTGTCGATGGCGTGCGCGTCAATGAGCCATTTGGGGATGTGGTCAACTGGGACCTCATCCCGGCTAATGCGATTGCCAACATCAATCTGATTCCAGGTTCGAATCCGCTGTTCGGACTCAATACCCTGGGAGGCGCATTGTCTGTGCATACCAAGAGTGGTTCTGAGTTTCCCGGCACCAGCGTGACTGCCTATGGCGGCTCCTGGGGCCGTCGTGCGATTGAGGCAGAGAGCGGCGGTAAAAATGGCGATTTTGATTACTATTTTGCTGGCAACACGTTCAAAGAAGATGGCTGGCGCGACCACTCGGATAGCCGTGTCGATCAACTATTTGGTAAAGTGGGTTGGCAGAATGAGACCACCGATCTGGACTTGACCATGACCTTGGCCGATACCAATTTACATGGCACCCAGGCGGTCCCCAGGTCTTTGTTGAATAAGCCGGAAGTTCCATACAGCTACCCGGATTCTATCGGCAACAGGTTGGCATTTTTCAACCTTAAAGGCAGCCATTTTGTTTCAGACGATGTGCTGATTGCGGGTAATGTTTATTACCGGCACAACAGGATTTCCGGATTCAATAGTAATGTAATAGGCGACATAGTTATTCCCCAGCAAGCGATCAATATCAAAACTTCCACGGATCAAGACGGTTATGGCGGCACGGCACAGCTGACTTTGCTGGGAGATCTGATGAGCCATAAAAATCAGTTAACCGGAGGGGGTAGCATTGATTTGGGCCGTACCGATTTTTCCAGTGATACCCAAGACGCAATAGTGATTGGTCGTCAAACCGTGGCTAACCCTGCGAATCCAGATTTTGTGCCTGATGTGCGATTAAAGGCCAAGAACGACTATTACGGTTTGTATGCGACGGATACTTTTTCCATCAATGACCAGCTGAGTGCTACAGCGTCCGGGCGTTATAACCTGGTTAAAGTCAAACTTGACGACCAGCTTGGCACAGCGCTTAACGGCGACCACACTTTCCACCGTTTCAATCCGGCTGTTGGCCTCAATTACAATCCGAGCAAGACACTAGGATTTTATGGCGCCTACAATGAGGGTATGCGCGCACCTACACCAGTCGAACTGACCTGTGCCGACCCCACCGCGCCTTGCACTTTGCCTAACGCTTTCCTCGCCGATCCATCATTAAAACAAGTGGTTTCCAAAACCTGGGAAGGCGGCGCTCGTGGCAAGCTGGCTGATAGTTGGCACTGGAACTCAGCCATCTACCATACTCAATTGACGGATGACATTCAGTTTATTACTACCGGCGCCGGTGGCACGGGGTTTTTCCAGAACGTGGGTACGACCAGGCGTCAGGGCTTGGAACTGGGTATAAACGGAAAGATCGAACGTTTGAGCCTGGCGCTAAATTATGGCTTCGTCGATGCCACCTTCCAAACCCCGTTTGATGCAAATAGCGGGAGTAATTCCAGCGCTGACCCCAGCGGGGTCATCCACGTCAAGCGCGGCGATCATATCCCCGGCATTCCCAGCCAGACACTTAAAGTTCGTTTGGGCTATGCGCTGACTGCGGCGTGGGATATTGGCACCAATATCGTTGCCGCTTCAAGCCAGTACGCACGTGGTGATGAAAATAACCATGATGTGAATGGCAGGGTTCCTGGCTACACGGTGGTGCATTTTGATACCCATTATCGCATCAATCAAAACTGGCAACTGTTTGCCAAAATTAACAATGTATTTGATACCACCTATTCGACTTTTGGGGTGCTGGGAGATAATTCGCTGGTTGGTCCGGGCCATACTTTTGATCCAGACAGTAACAATTGGGTTGCCGAGCAATTCCGCTCTCCGGCGGCACCTCGCGCCGGCTGGATAGGTTTGCGTTTTGATTTCGACAAACCAAAATCCAGCGCGTCCAAGGTTGATTCAGACTGATTGACATCATGACGCAAGCCAGCATCGCCGACACTGGTTCAGCAGCTGCCGCTCATGGAGTAGCCTTGCGCCTGCTGGTGGTCGAAGACGAGGTCTTGTTTGCGCGCGCAGTGGCCAAACGCCTGCAAAAGGCAGGCTATGTGTGTGAACACGCCGAGACGCTTGCGGATGGTCGAGTGCTGGCGCAGCAATGGATGCCGGATATGGTGTTGCTGGATATGCGCCTGCCGGATGGCAACGGAATGGATTTGTTGGGTGAACTGGTGGGTAAAGGTGTTGCGGTGATTGTGATGACGGCTCATGGTGAAATCAGCGATGCAGTGCAAGCGATGAAACTGGGCGCAACCGATTACCTGAAAAAACCGATTGATCTGGAAGAGTTGCTACTGGCTGTGCAGAAGGCCGAGCAGTCGGTCAATCTCAAGCATAGCCTGGACTATTCCCGCCAGCGCGATGCACATGCCAGTGAAGGAGTTGAGCTGCTAGGTAGATGCTCCGCGATGAAATCAGTGCAGGTACAAATTGATCGTATTTCACAGTTACTGGCAGTCGACAATGGTGCTCCACCTACTGTATTGATCAATGGCGAGACCGGTACTGGTAAGGATGTCGCCGCGCGCTTGCTGCATCTCTCCTGTTCCAGCAGTGATCGGCCTTTTGTGCATGTCGATTGTGCTTCGTTACCGGCTGAACTGATTGAGAGCGAGCTATTCGGCCATGAAAAGGGTGCGTTCACCAGTGCGCAAGGTTCACGTTGCGGCTTGATCGAAGCCGCTGAGGATGGCACCTTGTTTCTCGACGAGATTGGCGAACTGCCTTTGAGCTTGCAGGCCAAATTACTTAATGTGCTGGAGCGCCGTGTGGTACGTCGTCTTGGCTCGACCAAGGAGCGGCCTGTTGCAGCGCGCTTCATCGCGGCCACCAACCGCGACCTGCAGCAGATGGTGATTGAAGGGCGCTTCCGCTCAGACCTGTTTTACCGCCTCAATGTGCTGAATATCTCCATGCCGCCGCTGCGTGAGCGCGGCGACGATATTTTGTTGCTGGCGCGACAGTTTGCTACCCAGACTGGACGGCGCTACGGCTTGCCTGCAAGGAGTTTTTCCAATGACGCCATTGAGGCGCTGGGTCGTTATGGATGGCCTGGCAATGTGCGCGAATTGCGTCATCAGATCAGTCGCGCAGTGTTACTCAGCCGTGGCGAGCACATCACCGCGTCAGATCTGGCGCTGCCGTCACAGCAATCGGTCAATCTGGACACTAATTTGGATCTGCCCGCAAACAATATCACACTGGACTCCGCAGAAAAAATGCTGATTGAAAACGCATTAAAACAAGCCGGCGGCAATATCTCTGAAGCCGCACGTCATTTAGGCATCACGCGCATGGCCATGCGCTATCGTATGGAAAAGCACGGCATTCTAGACTAGTCGCCGTGCTATCATTTCGGGAATTTCTGTCCCGGAGCTTTTCATGAAAATCGGCACTCCCTTAAGTCCTGGCGCTACCCGCGTGATGTTGCTGGGCAGCGGTGAATTGGGCAAAGAGGTCATCATCGCCCTGCAACGTTTGGGCGTGGAGGTGATTGCCGTCGATCGCTATGCCAATGCTCCCGGCCACCAGGTGGCGCATCGCGCCTACACCATTGATATGACGGATGCTGCGGCTCTGCTGAAGCTGGTCAAACAGGAGCGGCCGCATCTGATCGTCCCGGAAATCGAAGCTTTGAACACCGACGCGCTGGCGGAAATCGAGCGGCAGGGATTGGCGCAGGTGATTCCCACGGTCAAGGCAGTCCAGCTCACCATGAATCGCGAAGGCATCCGCAGGCTGGCTGCCGAGGAACTCAAACTTCCTACATCACCCTACGCTTTTGCCAACAGCCTGCCAGCCTTACAGCAGGCTATTGATGGCGGCATTGGCTACCCGTGCTTTGTTAAACCCACCATGTCGTCTTCCGGCAAGGGGCAGTCACGCATTACCGAGGCCAGCGAGGTGGCCCAGGCATGGCAATATGCCGCTACCGGCGGGCGGGTCAACCAGGGTATGGTGATTGTGGAAGGGCAGATTGATTTTGATTATGAAATTACGCTGTTGACGGTACGTGCCAGGAATGCAGATGGTCAGATAGAAACCTATTTCTGCGAGCCGATCGGCCACGTACAAGTGCGGGGTGATTATGTGGAAAGCTGGCAGCCACAGGCAATGAGCCCGGTGGCGCTGCAGAGCGCGCGGAAAATCGCTAAAGCCGTCACCGATAGCCTAGGCGGACAGGGGCTATTTGGCGTGGAATTGTTC
>JADGRN010000149.1 GCA_017880825.1 Methylophilaceae bacterium
ACGTGCTTCCAGCACATCTATATCCGCACTCCACTTATCGAGTTGTGCTTTCAGGTTATCGACATAAGTATCTTTTAAACTCATTGGGTTAGCTCCTTTTTAGATTCCATAAAACAGATAACATCACCAGCCAGAAATTACCTTGCTCCATTAAGCTATGCATAAATCATGGCAAACAATGTTGTCTATAGTGCCATGGCAACGACTATCGCGGCACAAACTATTATGATAATCGGACTCATGCCAGGATAGCCAGATCAGCCTTCAGATCATCCACATGCTCAAGTCCCACGGCGATGCGTATCAGTCCATCGCTGATTCCCGCCGCCGCCCGCGCTTCCACCGAGACACGGCTATGCGTGGTACTCGCAGGATGGGTAATGGTGCTCTTGGCATCGCCCAGATTAGCCGTAATCGAAATCATCCTGGTGGCATCAATCAAGCGCCAGGCGGCTTCCTTACCGCCTTTAACGTCAAAGGACACAATCGCTCCACCGCTCTTCTGCTGTTTCATCGCCAGCGCGTGTTGCGGGTGAGATTGCAGCCCGGGGTAGTACACGCGCGCCACACCAGACTGCTGCTCCAGCCATTGCGCCAGTTCCAAAGCATTGCGCGAATGTGCCTCCATGCGTACATGCAGGGTCTCCAGCCCCTTGAGGAATACCCAGGCATTGAAAGCGCTCATGGTCGGCCCCGCAGTGCGCAGAAAGCCATAAACCGGTTCCAGCAGGTCTTTCTTTCCCAGTACCGCGCCGCCCAAGCAACGCCCTTGCCCGTCAATATATTTGGTGGCGGAGTGAATGATGACATCTGCACCCAAATCAATCGGCTTTTGCAACGCAGGCGAGCACAGGCAGTTATCTACTACCAGCAATGCGCCGGCTTCATGGGCAATGTTGGCCAGCAACGCAATATCACATACTTCAAGCAACGGGTTAGACGGTGTCTCCACAAAAAACAGCTTGGTATTGGGGCGTAGCGCGGCTTTCCATTCGTCAGGATCAGTCAACGAGACAAAAGTGATCTGCAAGCCCCAACGCTTGAGAATATTGCCAAACAACTGCACCGTGGTACCAAATATGCTGCGCGAGGCAATCACATGATCGCCAGCCGAACACAAACCCATCACGCAGGCCAGAATGGCAGACATACCGGATGATGTGGCGACGCAGAATTCCGTGCCCTCCAGTGCCGCCAGTTTGTTCTGAAACATGGTGACCGTGGGGTTGGTAAAACGCGAATAGATATTCCCCGGTTCCTGCCCGCCAAAACGCGCTGCGGCTTGAGCTGCACTTTCAAAAGTAAAGCTGGAGGTTAAAAAAATCGCCTCGGAATTCTCACCGAATGCAGTATGTTCGCTGCCTGCACGCACCCCCAGTGTTTCCGGCTTCCATTGATGTTCCATGATGTATCTGACCTTCCTGCCCAACGACGGGGCACAATCTACGGGCATAAAAAAACCCGTGGTAGCGAATAGCTAAAACGGGTTGAATGCTCGCTCGCTTTAGCTGGATTTATTATGCGCCCGCAAGCTGAGTTATTACCTGAAAATCGAAAGGCAAGCTCAAATCGGCGCAGACATTATCATAGCCCCAGCCCAATGGGGCGGTCAAGGATCAGGCGGCCTCTTCCTCGTGTTCTTCAGAAGATACCAGGTTAAGATCCATCTGAGTGCTTGAATTTGCCGGCTTGTCAGGGTTGGCGCCATCGGAGCGCGCAGCTTCTATTCTGGCCAGATAAGTCTCATTGATATCGCCAGTGACATAATTACCGTCAAAGCAGGAACAGTCAAAATCTTCAATCGCAGGATTGCTCAAACGTACATCATGTACCAGTGCATCGAGGTCTTGATAAATCAAAGCATCAGCGCCTATCTCCAGGCGAATCTCTTCATCGGTACGACCAGTCGCCAGCAATTCATCGCGCGACGGCATATCAATACCATACACATTGGGGAAACGCACCGGCGGCGAGGCAGAAGCGAAATATACCTGGTTGGCACCAGCGTCACGTGCCATCTGCACGATCTGTCTGGAGGTAGTGCCGCGCACAATAGAATCATCTACCAGCAACACATTTTTATCCTTGAACTCCATACCAATCGGGTTAAGTTTTTGACGCACTGATTTCTTGCGTAATGCCTGTCCTGGCATGATAAAAGTACGGCCAATGTAGCGATTCTTGATAAAACCTTCGCGATAAGTCAGATTGAGTGCATTGGCGAGTTGCAGGGCACTGGGTCGGCTGGTATCAGGGATGGGGATCACCACATCGATATCCAGATGGCGCCATTCACGATGGATTTTCTCGGCCAGACTTTCGCCCATGAGCAAGCGTGTCTGATACACCGAAATGCCGTCGATTACCGAATCAGGACGGGCTAGATAGACATACTCGAAAATACAGGGGTTCAGCTTGGCGTTTTTGGCGCACTGGCGAGAATAAAAATTACCATCCATATCAACAAAAATCGCTTCACCGGGCGCAACGTCACGCACCAGCTTGAAGCCCAACACATCCAGCGCGACGCTCTCGGAAGCCACGATATATTCCACGCCGTCTGCACTCTCATGCTTGCCGATAACCAGCGGACGGATACCATTGGGATCGCGGAATGCCAATAATCCGAAATTGGCGACCATGGCGACAACTGCATAAGCACCCTTGCAACGGCGGTGCACCCCTGCCACTGCTTCAAAAATCATGTCGGTGTCGAGCACCGAATTAAGTGCAGTCTGCTCTATTTCATGCGCCAGCACATTGAGCAAAACTTCAGAATCAGAGCTGGTGTTGATGTGGCGTAGATCCTGACGGAACATCTCCTGCTTGAGCTGTTCGGAATTGGTCAGGTTGCCGTTGTGGCCAAGTACTATGCCAAATGGTGAGTTGACGTAAAACGGTTGAGCTTCTGCGGCAGAGGAAGATCCCGCAGTCGGATAACGCACATGCGCAATCCCTGCATTGCCTTGCAGGTTGCGCATATGGCGGGTCTGGAACACATCCTGCACCAGCCCGTTATTTTTGTGCATGAAGAAAGTGTTGCCGTCGCAGGTCACAATACCTGCGGCATCCTGACCGCGATGCTGTAACACCAGTAGCCCATCATAGAGTAACTGATTGACTGGACGCTTGCCGACAACACCAATAATTCCGCACATGGTTGATAGCCTGCCTATTTGCTAAAATTAATCGTATTTGACATGCTTGGCAATGTCGGTGGGAAACCAGGGTAGCAAGCTAATTACCATGGCCTCCAGCGGAGCGCTAAACATCGCGTTACGCCAACGCACATCCTTGGGCAGGGTGGTAAGTCCACCCAACAACACCAAAACACCTACAATGACTATGCCTCGCGCCAATCCAAACAATGCACCTAAACTACGATCCATCCAACCTAAACCTACACGTTTGAACACTGCAGATAATGCAATCGCCAGTAGACTACATATGAGCAAAGTTGCCAAAAACAAGATCAGGAAAGCTGCCAGTATGCGCAAAGACTGGCTGGGAATGCTCTGTGGCAGCAACGGCGCCAATTCCAGCGTATACAGTTTGGCAACAAAAAATGCTACCAACCAACTTACCAAGGCCAAAGCCTCCCTTACAAAACCACGCAAAATACTGAGCAGGACTGACAAGCCCATGATGACCAGCACGACATAGTCGAATACCGTCATGATATTACTCTGCTCCTGGTTTGCACTGCTTGCCTGGTAAATCTTTACTTATTGCTGACCAACATACCAGACAGGCCAGCAGCTTTGATTTTTGACAAGGCATCCTGTGCATCTGACTTGGATGCAAATGGCCCTGCGCGCAAGCGTATTTTCTCACCGTTAGGAGTGCTCAACTTTTCGGTGTAGGACTTGTACCCTTGATCCTGCAACTTCTGCTGCATTTTCTTTACGTTGGCAGCGTCGGAAAATACACCGATTTGCACTGAAAAACTCCCGGCTTTCGCCATCGATTTTTCTGCTTCAGTTGCCTTGATCGGTATTTCCTTCTTGGGCTCGCTCGCACCAGGCGTTGGCTCAACAGCCGCTGTATGGCTTTCACTTACCGGCTTAACAGCCAAAGTCTTGCTGGACTGCACTCGTGGAACCTGGGATTTTTCCAGTGGCTGCGCCAGCGGTACTGCAGGCTCTGGTTTTGTGTTTGCTTCAGGTTGCTTGCTTGACGCCGGATTGGAATCCACCGGCACAATTTTTGAAGTGAAATCGCCACTATCTTGACTGGGAATGGTGATTGCAATTTCTTGCTGTGGAGTCTTTACCGCGCGATCATCCAACACCATCGGTAGCACAGTTATCATCAATAAAACCAGCGCAAATGCACCAACAAGCCTTCTGCGCGCGCGTTTTTTGAATTGAATTTCCTGATCACTCAACTGATCGGTCGCCA
>JADGRN010000027.1 GCA_017880825.1 Methylophilaceae bacterium
GCTGACATCCAGATTGCGGTAGTGGAAATAGGCTTCCAGCTTGGGCATGTAGCGCGCCATGAAGCGCCTGTCCTGGCAAATGGAATTACCGCACATCGGTGATTTTCCACTCACCACAAATGGCTTGAGGTATTCGATCATCTGTTGTTCAGCCATTGCTTCGTCGAGCGTCGAGGCTTTTACCTTGTCTATCAAGCCAGATTTGCTGTGTGTGCCTTTATTCCAGGCATCCATGCCGTCCAATACCGCATCTGACTGATGCACCACTAGCACCGGCGACTCTCCCAGTACATTGAGATTGGCATCGGTGACTACAACAGCGAGTTCCAATATCCTGTCGCTATCGGGGAGCAATCCGCTCATTTCCATATCCAACCAGATGAGGTTGTTGTTATCTTGTGCCATAATTGTTGTCCTGTTGAGCCTGCTTGCTGGATGCCGTGAACCTTGTCAGGCCTGAGGCCTCTAAAAGAGTCTTAAATATAATTTTTCTGAAGTTTACCCGAAAATCACGATGACTACTCTTAGCGCAATATTTGTTGTTTTGTTACTCGCCACCACTATCACCCGCGTGTGGCTTGGCAGCCGCCACGTGAATTTTATCCGATTCAATCGTGGCATGGTGCCTGCTGCTTTTGATGGCAGCATCAGTCTGGAGGCCCATCAGAAGGCAGCCGATTATTCTGTGGCAAAAACACAGCTGATGATGACAGAAGGCATTGTGCAGACTGTATTGCTTTATTTCTTCACCCTGGGTGGCGGGTTACAGTGGCTGGACGCATCCTGGCGTGAGTGGCTGCCAGACCAGCAAATATTGCGCGGCGCACTGGTCATTCTCAGTGCTTTCGTCGTCAGCGGGCTGGTTGAATTGCCGCTGGATTACTACCGAACTTTTGTCATCGATCAGCGCTTTGGCTTCAACAAAATGACGCCCGTCATGTTTTTCACCGACCTCATCAAACACAGCATCCTGGGCCTGCTACTCGGTGCCCCCATCCTGTTTGCCGCATTGTGGCTGATGCAGGGCGCCGGCGATTACTGGTGGTTCTACCTGTGGGTAGTCTGGAGCGTGTTTAACTTGCTGATGCTGGCGGTCTACCCGACTTTCATCGCACCACTATTCAACAAGTTTTCGCCGCTGGCGGATGAATCGCTGAAAACACGCATTGAGGCGCTGCTCGTTAAATGCGGCTTCAAATCACAGGGTCTGTTCGTCATGGATGGCTCCAGGCGCAGCAACCACGGCAATGCCTACTTCACCGGCTTTGGCTCCAGCAAGCGCGTGGTGTTTTTCGATACTCTGCTGGAGCGGCTGGATACCGATGAAATCGAGGCAGTGCTGGCACATGAACTCGGCCATTTCAAGCATCGCCATGTCATCAAGCGCATCGCGCTGATGTTCCTGGTGAGCTTTGTCGGACTGGCGCTGCTTGGCTGGCTCAAGCAGCAGGCATGGTTTTACACCGGCCTCGGCGTTACTGAGATCAGCGACTACATGGCCCTGCTGCTGTTTATTCTGGTCAGTCCGGTGTTCCTGTTTCTGCTGCACCCGCTGATGGCGAGCTACTCACGCAAGAACGAATTCGAGGCCGATGAATACGCCGCACAGCATGCGGATGCCGGTCATCTGGTGGAAGCGCTGGTCAAGCTGTATCGCGACAATGCCTCGACGCTGACGCCGGATCCATTACATTCGGCGTTTTACGACTCTCATCCGCCCGCCAGTATCCGCATCTCGAAACTGGCGACATTCACCGGCCGTGCCTTATAAACTGCCAGGATACATCATGCTAAAACTACTTTTTTACTCCATTTTGCTGGGCCTTAGTGTTGGCATAGCGCACGCTGCCGACCCTTTCCCGCAAGGCGATGCGGTTATCGGCAAGGCTATGGTGGAAAAGAACTGTATTGCCTGCCACGCCTCACGATTTGGCGGAGATGGCTCGGAAATATATACGCGCGAAGACCACCGGGTAAAAAGCCCGCCCGCACTCATTGCTCAAATCCGCAGTTGCAATACCAATCTCGGCCTCAAGTGGTTCGAAGACGAGGAACTGCATGTGGCGAGTTATCTCAACAAGACTTACTACAAGTTTGAGAAATAATTGGTTGGTCTCTAATTGTCTGTAACAGCGGTACAACAAGGCCTGGTCGTTGCCAGTTACGGCAAGCGCTACGATGTTGAACTGGATGACGGCCGCCGGATAAGTTGCGTCACCCGTGGTAAAAAAAGTGATCTGGCATGCGGTGACCAGGTACATATCAAGCTCACCGACACCAGCGAAGGGGTGGTCGAAGCTACGCTCCCACGCACCAGCCTGCTCTACCGCAGCAATGCCTATCGCACCAAATTATTGGCAGCCAATGTGACACAAATTGTCATTGTGCTCGCCACCACCCCCAGTTTCTACGAAGAGCTGCTCAACCGCTGCCTGATTGCTGCGGAAGCTGCCCATATTCGCCCACTGATTGTGCTCAACAAATGCGATCTGGCAGACAACAGTAATGCGCTTGAACGTCTGCAATACTTCAGTGCGCTGGGCTATCAAGTGCAACCCTTGTCTGCCAAGCGCGATATATCGCCGCTGCAAGCGTGGCTGCAAGGCCATATCAGCGTGCTGGTCGGACAATCCGGCATGGGCAAGTCCACCATTGTTAATGCCCTGCTGCCGGATTCGAATATTCGCACGCAGGAAGTCTCCGAAGTGCTGGATAGCGGCAAACACACCACCACAGCCGCGCACCTTTATCATCTGAATGCCGGCAGCCAGTTGATTGATTCACCGGGCTTGCAGGAATTCGGTTTGAATCATCTGAGCGTGGATGAACTGGAACATGCGTTTATCGAATTTCGCCCATACCTGGGCAAATGCCGTTTCAATAATTGCCGCCATCTAAAAGAGCCTGATTGCCTTATTCGCCAGGCCGCCGCTGAAGGGGCCATACAAAGCCAGCGCTTGGCCTGCTATCAAGGTCTACTGGCTGAAATCGAATAGTCAGGTATCGTATAGATGAGAGGCGAGTTGACCTTGACTGCTGCTGCTATAATTGCGTCATGCAAATCACCACACGTCTGGAATTCGATGCCGGTCACCGCATCCCTTCCCACAAAAGCCAATGCCGCAATCTGCACGGCCATCGCTATGCCATCGAAATTACGCTATCCGGCGATATCATCCAGCAGGAAGGTGTATCGGAAAATGGCATGGTGATGGATTTTTCCGACGTTAAAGCGATAGCAAGGCGCAGCGTTGTAGATGTATGGGATCACGCTTTTCTGGTCTACAGAGACGACAAGACTGTGCTGGATTTCCTCAATACCCTGCCCGAGCACAAGACCATCGTTATGCAGAGCGTGCCCACTGCAGAAAACATGGCGGCTGAAGCTTTCAGGATTCTGCAGGCGCAATACCGTGATACTTACGGTAACCACTTAAAATTGGAACGCGTACGCCTTTACGAAACGCCCAATAGCTGGGCAGATGCGCTGGGCTAGTTAGCCTTGCCCGGGATTAAAGCCGGGATCATCCAGCGCCTGTCTTAGTGCTTCTCGCCAATCAGGCATTGTTACCGAAAAATCGTGTTTGATCTTTGCGCAATCCAATCTGGAATTGGCTGGACGAGGGGCCGGTGTCGGATATTCTGCGGCCTTGATGGCCTCTATGCCAGCTACGTTGGCTCTGAGCTTTGGCCAACTGCGTGACTCACAACGCAATTCGTATTCCTTAACAATCTCTCGCGCAAACTCGTACCAAGAGGTTTGACCTGCACAAGTCAGGTGATAGGTGCCGTTTAAGCCTTCATTCCAGTTGTTTAAGGCCACCAAAGTGGCTTCAGCGATACTGCGACTCCAGGTTGGCGCACCAATCTGATCACTCACTACCCGCAACTGTTCACGCTCAGCAGCCAAGCGCAAAATCGTACGCAGAAAATTCTTGCCACGAGCACCGTAAACCCAACTGGTTCGAAGTATGAGATGAGGCAGCCCGACCGCACGTATCGCATCCTCGCCAGCCAGTTTGCTTTTACCGTATACGCTTAGCGGATTAGTTGAGTCAGTTTCAACGTAGGGTAACGACTTGGCGCCATCGTAGACATAGTCTGTCGAATAATGGACTAGAGGAACATCCAGCCGTGCAGCCTCTTCTGCCAGCACACCAGGCGCAACAGTGTTGATCGCCATGGCAAGCTCAGGCTCTGCCTCGGCTTTGTCCACAGCGGTGTAGGCCGCTGGATTGACTATCAGGTTGGGTTTGATCTCGCGAACGACGCGACGGATAGCAGCGGCATCTGATAAATCCAACTGGCTGCGTTCAAGGGCAATGACATTACCCAGACCTGCCAGCGAATGTTGCAACTCATAGCCAACCTGACCATTTGCGCCAGTCAGCAGAATCGTGCTGAATCTTGCCATTTAACAAACCATCAGGGGAACAGCTGTGCCTGTTGCAAATTAACACCCTGCTGGTCCTTGCCGGAAAGCACTGGCTCACCCTCTAGCGGCCACTTGATACCGATAGCAGCATCATCCCAGCGGATGCAGCGCTCATGCTCCGGGGCATAAAAATCCGTGGTTTTGTAGAGAACCTCCGCAAACTCGGACAACACCAAAAACCCATGCGCAAATCCCGGTGGTATCCACATCTGCAGCTTGTTCTCAGCTGAAAGATTTGCGCCGACCCAACGCCCAAAGGTAGGGGAAGATTTACGTATGTCCACCGCGACATCGAACACTTCACCTGCCGCCACTCGTACCAGCTTGCCCTGTGGTTGCCGGATTTGATAATGCAGGCCGCGCAACACACCTTGGGCCGAGCCGGAGTGATTATCCTGCACAAAAGCTGGCGCCCAACCGGTGGCTTCCTGGAATGCGCGCTGGTTATAGCTTTCCAGAAAGAATCCGCGGCTGTCGCCAAATACCTTGGGTTCGAAGATTAGCACGTCAGGAATCGCAGTATGGATGGTCTGCATCAGAATACCTTCTCGTTGAGCACGCTCAGCAGGTAATCGCCGTAACCATTATTTTTATACTTTGCAGCCAGAGTTTCCAAGTCAGCGGCATTGATAAAGCCGATGCGGTAAGCAATTTCTTCCGGGCAGGCAATCTTGAGCCCTTGGCGCTTCTCGATAGTTTCAATAAACAGGGAGGCTTCCAGCAGCGACTCGTGGGTACCGGTATCCAGCCATGCCATGCCTCGACCCATGACCTCAACCTTTAACTCATTCCAGGCCAGGTATTGGCGATTCACATCGGTGATTTCCAGTTCGCCTCTCACAGAAGGCTTGAGTTCGCGGGCCACATCCAATACCCGGTTGTCGTAAAAATAGAGCCCGGTGACGGCATAGCGCGACTTGGGTTGCTGCGGCTTTTCTTCAAGACTGATTGCGTGGCCTTGCTGGTCGAATTCAACCACGCCATAGCGTTGAGGATCTTTTACCGGATAGGCAAATACCGTCGCACCACTATTACGCTTTGCTGCCAGCTGTCCCATCTGGGCCAGTTCGTGACCATAAAAAATGTTATCGCCCAATACCAAGGCGCAACAATCACTGCCGACAAACTCACGGCCAATCACAAAGGCTTGCGCCAAACCATCTGGCGAAGGTTGCACTGCGTAACTGATACTCATGCCCCACTGGCTGCCATCGCCCAACAGCTGCTCAAAGCGCGGGGTGTCCTGGGGCGTGGAAATCAGCAGAACTTCATTGATGCCGGCCAGCATCAAGGTGGAAAGCGGGTAGTAAATCATCGGCTTGTCGTAGACCGGCAGCAATTGCTTGGAAACCACCTGCGTTACCGGATACAGCCGCGTACCGGAGCCGCCGGCCAGAATAATGCCTTTCATGTTGTCGCTTCCTTGCGTGCGCCATAGTTGGTGGTGACCCAGTTGCGGTATTCGCCGCTGGTCACGTGTTGCGTCCAATCCTGATGTGCCAGATACCAGGCCACGGTTTTCTCCATGCCAGTGTCAAATGCATGCTGCGGATGCCAGCCAAGTTCGCTGGCAATTTTACCGGCATCAATCGCATAACGCCTGTCGTGGCCTGGTCTGTCCTGCACAAAACTGATTTGTTCACGATAGCTGCCTGATGTCTTGGGTTGCAGCTTATCCAGAATATCGCACAAGCTATGTACCACTTGCAGATTGGTTTTTTCGTTATCGCCGCCTATGTTGTAGGTTTCACCCACCCTGCCTGCTTCCAGCACGCGGCGAATCGCACTGCAATGGTCACTCACATAGAGCCAATCGCGCACATTGCTGCCATCGCCATAAACCGGAAGCGGTTTACCCGCCAGCGCGTTGTGGATCATCAGCGGAATCAGCTTTTCCTGGAACTGATAGGGGCCATAGTTATTGGAACAATTAGTAGTAAGCACAGGCAAGCCATAGGTGTGATGATAAGCTCGCACTAGATGGTCAGAAGCTGCCTTGGAAGCCGAGTAAGGGCTATTCGGTGCATAGGCTGTGGTTTCAGAAAACGCAGGATCGGAAGGGCTTAGCGAACCATAAACCTCATCCGTTGATACATGCAGGAAACGAAACCGGTCTTGATCAGCTTGCGCTAGCGCAACCCAATAATTGCGAACTTCTTCCAGCAAATGAAAAGTACCGACCACATTGGTCTGGATAAAGTCCTCCGGCCCATGTATTGAGCGGTCAACATGGCTTTCCGCCGCGAAATTGACGATCGCACGTGGTTGATGTTCAGCCAACAACTTGGCCAGCAGTGGTCGGTCAGCGATATCGCCGTGAATAAAACTATGCTGTGGATGATTTTGAATCGCTGCAAGATTCTCCAGATTGCCCGCGTAAGTCAGCTTATCCAGGTTGACCACGGCGCTAATGCCAGCCTCTATCCAGTCCAGCACAAAATTAGCGCCGATAAAGCCCGCGCCGCCAGTAACCAGTATTTTATTGCCCATGCGCATCACTCAACTCTGCTTGTCATTTTCTAGTTGAGCCCACAGACATCCGCCACTTTTGCTCAGACCATCGAGGTATTGTCGATGCGCTACCAGCTCTTCTGCGTCGGCTTGAATCACCGGCAAAGGCTGCGAACGCACCACAGGCTGGCCGTCATCTGAAACCTGCGGCTTATCCAGCATATCCATCATCAGGCTCTCTTGGCCGCGCGTCATCGCCAGGTAGACATCCGCCAGCAATTCGGCATCGAGCAAGGCGCCGTGCAAGGTTCGCTTCGAGTTATCGATGCCGTAATAGTTGCACAGTGCGTTGAGATTGTTACGCTGACCCGGTCGCATCTCTTTGGCCATTTTTAAGGTATCAACTATGCTTGCACAGGCTTCCTGGATCGGCTTGCGGCTGATCTGCCCCAACTCGTGGTTAAGGAAGCCAACATCAAATGGCGCGTTATGTATCACCAGCTCAGAATTCGCCACAAAATCCAGCAACTCATCCACCACATCGCCAAAGCGCGGCTTGTCCTGCAGGAACTCCAAGGTGATACCGTGGATTTCCTGCGCGGCCGGATCAATCTCCCGTTCCGGATTGAGGTAAGCGTGAAAGTGATTGCGCGTCAGGCGACGGTTAATCACTTCAACCGCAGCGATTTCAATAATGCGATGGCCTTGCTCCGGGTATAGGCCGGTGGTTTCAGTATCAAGAAATATCTGCCGCATCTAGATTACCGTTTTGTTCATATATGCTTCCGCACCGCGGTTTGCCAAGGTATCTGCACGTTCGTTACCTGCGTCACCGGCATGCCCTTTGACCCAAATCCATTCGATAGTGTGCTGCTGGGCCAGTTCATCCAGGCGTCGCCATAGATCTTCATTCTTTACTGGTTTTTTATCACTGGTGCGCCAACCGCGCGCTTTCCAGTTGTGTATCCATTCGCTGATGCCCTGCAACACGTATTTGGAATCAGTGTGGATGCGTGCCTGACACGAGCGCTTCAAAGCTTCCAATGCGCGAATCGCAGCGGTTAGCTCCATGCGATTATTGGTCGTCAATTCCTCGCCGCCGAACAATTCTTTTTCACGTCCATCAAAGCTAAGCCAGACGCCCCAACCACCTGGGCCGGGATTACCTTTGCATGCGCCATCAGCATAAATTTCAACTAAATCAGACTTACTGTTCATGAATAATTTTCTGGCTTTGTGTTTTTTGTGAGAGGGTTTTTTGTGAAGGCGCAGGCATCAAACCCCGCTTCATTTTTGCATTATTCCAATGCGGGCGTATCAAGGTCATCCCGCTGACACGCTTTTTGGCAACCACAAAGTATACCCCACCCATCATCGGCCACCAGCGATCACCGGCTTTATCCATGAATTGAAACCTGTTAAGCCAGGATGGCTTTGACAGGGGCGGCAGATAACAACTCATGCGCCCGGCCACCACTTCAAACCCCAGCAGTGCAAGCCAGTCCTTGATGCGCAGCAAAGACAAGAAACGCCCGTGCCAAGGATATTGTTTGTTCCTGGCGAACAAGCGCCGCAGTCCCCACAGGCTAATCGGATTAAATCCGCTGATGATCATGTGACCCTCAGGAACCAGAATGCGCTCCGCTTCACGCAGGGCCTGGTGTGGGTTGTCGCAGAATTCGAGCTGGTGTGGCAATAATAATAAGTCGATGCTGCTCGAAGCAAAAGGCAGCAGGCTGGATTCGCATCGCACCAGACCATCGTTAACATCAGCGTGGCATCGAAATGGCATGCGGCTGTGTGCCAGAAAATCGGCATTCAGCATACCGAGCTGCAACGCATTAAAACCGAATATATCGCTGACAGCGGCGTCATAAAGCGCCTGCTCCCGTGCTTGCAGGTAGCAACCCAAGGCTGATGTCAGCCATTCTTGATGATTATGTATTGACATTTGCCGCCTAACAACAAAGTATCCAGTCTATGCTGGAAATTTTTCCCATCCCCGCTTTCAGGGACAACTACTTCTGGTTACTGCAGCGTGGCAAACACGCAGCCGTGGTCGACCCGGGCGACGCAGCGCCAGTGATTCGCGTGCTGGAAAACCGCGGTCTTATTCTGGACACCATTCTCATCACTCATCACCACTCAGACCATATTGGCGGTGTGCCAGAGTTACTTAACTTGTATCGGTCTAAAGTCTACGCACCGCTGAAAGAACAATATGATTTTGCTCATCAGGCGGTTAAGGAAGGCGACGCAATCCACCTTGAAACGCTGGACTTGCAATTAGGCATACTCGAGCTTCCCGGCCATACCTTAGGGCATGTGGCTTATTATGGCGCAAATTCCCTGTTCTGTGGCGACACCCTGTTTGGCTGCGGCTGCGGGCGATTGTTCGAGGGCACACATCAACAACTGTTCGCTTCATTACAGAAGCTGGCCAAACTCCCCAGTGAGACTGCGGTGTATTGCGCACACGAATACACCGAACACAATATCCGGTTTGCCCGCACACTGGACCCGCAAAATGCTGCACTGGCCTCTCGTCAGAAAGATGCAGCACAACTACGAGAGGCTGATAAACCAACCCTGCCATCCACGATTGGACTGGAACTGGAAACTAATCCTTTTCTACGTTGCCACACTGCCAGCATAAAGGCAGCGGCTGGGTTATACGAGACAAGTCCGCGCCAAATAGAACCGGAGCAGGTTTTTGGCGTTATAAGGGAGATGAGAAATCAATACTGAATCATCATGGTAAGAATGAGGTCTAAAGCGGGGCTTTTACTTGACGCTAATGCTGCAAATTCGCTACCATCTGCACCTTAGCTATTCAGAAAAACACTCCGTGTCCATCAGATATCTGCTAAAGCTGATTTTATTGGCGTTGTTGTTTTCGCTTCCTGCAGTCGCCGACACCAACGTTGCCGGCGATGAAATTGTCATCATCAACGACAACCCTAGCACTGGTGCGCCTGATGTCGGGATCAGCATTGCTGTCAGCCCTCAGCCCGACCCTGTGCTCGGTTATCTACCGGACGTTGATGCAACGACCGCCGCAGTCAGTACGCAAGAAGATGCTTCTGACAACGACGTGGATTTGTGGCAGCGCATCAAAAATGGTTACGCCATGCCGGAGACCCAATCTCCCTTTACCGCGAACCATGAATCCTGGTATGCGGCTCGTCCAGAATACGTCAAGCGTATGATAGGCCGTAGCCAGAAATATCTTTACCACATTGTGGAAGAAGTGGAAAAGCGCGGCATGCCTACCGAGATTGCCCTGCTGCCGATGGTGGAAAGTGCGTTTAATCCACAGGCTTATTCGCGTAGCAGCGCTTCCGGCATCTGGCAGTTTATGCCATCCACGGGCAAGAATTTCGGTCTCAAACAGAGCTGGTGGGTGGATAACAGGCGCGATGTCATGGCTGCTACCAATGCCGCACTGACCTACTTGCAGAAACTGCATGTCATGTTTGGCACCTGGGACTTGGCACTGGCCGCCTATAACGCCGGCGAAGGTACGGTGCAACGTGCGATTGATCGCAATCGCAAGAAAGGTTTACCCACCGACTACGAAAGCCTGCAGCTGCCGCCCGAAACCAGAAACTACGTGCCCAAGTTACAAGCTGTAAAAAACATCGTTAACAATCCTGAGCAATATGGTTTGAATGTACAGACCATCCCTAACCGTCCTTACTTCACCACTGTTACGGTACCACAACAAATTGATGCCCACCTGGCAGCCCAACTGGCCGAAATTTCGTTTGATGAATTCTCATCGCTGAATCCGGAATACAACCGCCCAGTGTTAACTGGTGAAGGTAAAAAACACGAAATTTTGCTGCCGGTTGGCGCGGCCGAGACCTTCAATACCAATTTGGCGAATAACAATAAACCGCTGGTCAGCTGGCAGACTTATCATGCCAAGCGTGGGGAACGTATGCAAAACATCGCGCACAAGTTCGGCATTAGCTTGGCGCAGTTACGCGATGTGAATGATTTACCTGCCGGCAACAATCTCAAATCAGCTGGTGCCCTACTGGTGCCCAACAATAAGACCGATGCTGATGAACTGTCAGTTGGCGATAATGATACAGCCGTCGCCAATAGCGAAAACGCCAAGGAAAATGCTGGTGGAAATCCAGATCGTTCTGGCAAACATATCGTCAGACGTGGGGATACTCTGCAAACCGTTGCCCAGCGCTACAAGATGAGCAGCAAACAGCTCATGACACAGAATCATCTGAAAAGCCATTATCTAAGGGCCGGACAAGTGCTGATCGTCAATGCGGAAAGCTTTAAATCGGCAGGCTCTCATGCTGCGCATAACAGCAAAAAAAGCCACTACCTTGTGCGTCGCGGGGACACGCTTGACACTATTGCTCGTAAATTTGATGTGGCCACAGATGACCTGCAGCGTTGGAACAACCTCAGTGGCAGTCACATTATTCCAGGACACAAACTCACCATCATCAAACCAGATGCTGCCTAATACCGGCGTATCAACAGCTTAGTAGTATGTTCTTTTGCGCGAGATTTTTTCCAAGCCGACTACCAATCCGCCTGCGAGCGCTGGCGATTTTCGGCATCTTTCTCATACTAACCACTGGTTGCGGTAAGTCCCCAGAAGAGAATTCTGCGGATTTTGACAGAAGCTATCCGGCAGAATCAGGCGGCACCTTGATCGATGCGATGACCGGCGAACCCAGCGGACTGATTGCCATGATTGCCGGTGAATCTGCCGCTTCCGCCATCGCTTCCAACATCTTCAACAGTCTGCTCAAATATGATAAAAATCTGGAGCTAGAGGGCGAGCTGGCAAAATCCTGGGATGTGTCGGCCGACCAGAAAACCATCACTTTTCACCTGAAGCCAAATTTGAAGTGGGCAGACGATGCCCCGCTCACCAGCGCCGATGTGTTATTTACCTGGAAACTGGTAACCGACGACAACACGCGCACTCCGTACGGAGCCGACTTCAAGTTGGTATCCAAGGCTGAAACCCCGGATGCGCATACTTTTCGCGTGACCTATCAGCAGCCTTATGCCCCCGCACTGGATTCCTGGGCTGGATTACACATACTGCCGGAGCACATACTCAAGGGGCAGGACATCAATACCACCACCTTCGCCCGCCACCCGGTAGGAAGCCATTATTACCAGCTGGGAGAATGGCGTAATGGCGAACGTATTTCGCTGGTACGCAACCCTAACGCCACCCAAGGCCAGGCCCGCATAGATAATTTGGTGTCCCGCTTTATCCCCGATCCAGCCTCGCAATTTCTTGAACTGCTGGCGAATAATATCGACACCATGACATTAAGCCCGATTCAGTACGCCCGCATCTTTCCATCAAGACCTGACCTCACTAAAAAGATTGCGCTGTACCATGAGTTGGGCAATGCCTACACCTATCTTGGCTTCAACCTCAAACACAAGCCGTTTGATGATGTCCGAGTGCGCCAGGCCATCAATTACGCAGTCGACAAGCAGGAGCTGATAGATGGCGTGCTACTAGGCCTCGGCGAACCTGTTTCTTCGCCCTACAAGCCCGGTACACGCTGGAGCAACCCCGATCTGCATCCGTATCCCTATAATCCGAAAAAAGC
>JADGRN010000150.1 GCA_017880825.1 Methylophilaceae bacterium
AGATGACGGGCCCGGCATCCCATTGGATGAACTTTCCAGGGTGTTCGATCCCTTCTTTACCAAGCGCGAAGGCGGCGTAGGGTTGGGGTTGGCCGTAGTACAACAGATTATCGCCTCACATGGCGGCCAAATCCATGCAGGCAAGAGTACGCTGGGAGGCGCATTGTTTACCATCACTTTACCGATGAAAGAAAGCTCATGACCAGCCAGCGCGTCCTCGTAGTGGATGATGAATCGAAGATGCAGCGTGTCCTGGAGATCATGCTCAAACGCATGGGGCACGAGGTTGTCTGCGCCGGCAATGGCATGGAGGCGTTGCAGATCATAAAATCTGCACCTGCCGATCTGGTCATCAGCGATCTGCGCATGCCCGGCATGAATGGTACCGAGCTTTTAAAGACGCTGCGCGAACAGGGCAACGAAGTGCCAGTTATCATCATGACTGCCTACGGCACCATCGAAAGCGCAGTCGAGGCCATGAAATTGGGAGCTTGCGACTACATCGTGCGACCGTTCGATGTGGAAGCGCTGGAAGTCGCTATCGCCCGCATCCTGGCGGAAAGCCGTATGCGTCGGCAAAACGACTTTTTGCGCCATGAGGTAGACAAGGGCTGGGGCGAATTTGTCGGTAGCAGCGCACCGATGCAGGGAGTCTACGACCTAATCCGCCAAGTAGCGCCGGGCAAGACTACCGTACTGATCACCGGCGAAACCGGCACCGGCAAAGAACTGGTGGCGCGCGCTATCCATCGCGCCTCTCCGCGCCAATCGGCGTTGTTTGTACCAATCAATTGTGCCGCCATTCCCGCTGACATTCTGGAAAGCGAATTATTTGGCTACCAAAAAGGTGCTTTTACTGGGGCGAATAAGGATCGTGTCGGTAAATTCGAAATGGCCGATGGCGGGACACTGTTTCTCGACGAACTTACGGAAATGCCGATGCCGCTACAGGCCAAGCTATTACGAGTGCTACAGGAAAATATTATCGAACGGTTGGGAAGCAATCGCGGTATTCCAATCGATGTACGCATCGTTGCCGCCACTAACCGCGATCCGCGCCAAGCCATCAGCGACGGTCGATTGCGCGAAGACCTTTATTACCGCGTTAATGTGTTTAATATCGACCTGCCACCACTGCGGGAGCGCAAGGACGATATTCCTGCACTGGCAGCCAGCTTTCTCTTGGGCCTGAATAACACTCAGGGCATTTCGGAAGCAGCGATGGTCTGTTTGCAGAATTATTCCTGGCCAGGCAACGTACGTGAACTGCAAAATGTTATTGAACGTGCTGCTGTACTTGCCTGCGGCGGAGAAATTGACCTGAAGTATCTTCCGCAAGAAATGACCAACGCAAAAGTGGTGGCAGACTCCTCGGAACCTTACTCGTTTGCCTCTTTGGAACTCAATGCAGCAGTAGAAAAACTGGAAGAGTCCATGATACGAAGTGCCCTGAAGCAGGCCGGCAATAACAAAAGCAAGGCTGCTCGACTACTGGACATCAGCGAGCGAGCGCTGTGGTACAAGTTAAAAAAATATGGCTTGTGAGCGTGATTTGTAATACGGACTGCAAAAAAGCAGCGCACCAGTTCGCCCTTTTTATTTCTGGAACCCTGCATTTAATCGGACTACTATCTTGCTAGATACCTGATCGTTATCAGAACTTCTGCTTATGGAGAATCTCTCGATGCTATCCAAAATTGTGCTTGATCGTCTCCAGGCTCGGCTACAGGCTGAGCGTTTGCCGCTTTCCATAAGGCTGTGGGATAGCCAGACCTTGGTCGGAACGTTGCCAGCCAGCGTTACCTTGGCTCTCAATACACCTCGCGCCGTTTCACTTTTCATCCAGCCCAGTCTGAGCCGACTGGCCGAAGCCTATGTACAACAGTGGGTGGATCTGGAAGGTGATGCCCGTACTGCGCTTACCCTGCTTTCTCCGCTGTTCACCAACCCCAAGCGCATCCGCAAGCGCATGTCAGACCGCTGGCGCTTCTGGCGCCATAACCGCATGCGCGATGCGCGTGCGGTCAGCTCGCATTACGATGTTTCCAACGAATTTTATGCACTCTGGCTGGATCAGCGGCGTGTATATTCCTGTGCTTATTTCCATACCGATCAGGATAGCCTCGATCTCGCACAGGAGCAGAAGCTCGACCATGTCTGCCGCAAGCTCAGGCTGCAACCCGGTGAGCGCTTGCTGGATATTGGCTGCGGCTGGGGAGCACTCATCCTGTGGGCTGCGGAAAACTACGGTGCCGACTGTACCGGAATCACGCTAAGCCGTAACCAGTACGAGCATGTGCAGGCATTGATTGAGCAGAGAGGACTTGCAGATCGTTGTCGCGTCCATCTTATGGACTACCGCGACGTATCCGAAGAAATGCCGTTCGATAAAATCTCCAGCGTCGGCATGTTCGAGCATGTCGGCTTGCGCAAACTGCCGGACTATTTCCGCAAGATGCATGCGCTGCTCAAGCCCGGCGGGCTGAGCCTCAATCATGGCATTACTTCAGCCACCTTCGACGATGAGTACATAGATGGTTGCGGCCATGAGTTCATCGAGCGCTATGTCTTCCCCGATGGCGAAACCACTCATGTCTCCCTAGTGATAGAAAAGATGGCGCGGCAGGGGCTGGAATGCCTGGATGCGGAGAATTTGCGCCCGCATTATGCCAGGACCCTGTGGCAATGGGTGGAACGCCTGGAGGCCCGTGCTGACGAGGCGCGCGCGTTGGTGGGTGAGCGGAAATACCGCATCTGGCGTGCCTACATGGCGGGATGTGCGTTTGCCTTCGAGAGCGGCTGGAATGCCATCTACCAGATTCTGTTGGCCAAACCGCTGGATGATGGCAGTGTGCCGCACCCGCTGACGCGCGATTACATGTACCGTGCCGATTCACCTCCTGCAGATGGGCGCTTGAGCTAGCTGCCATAGAGCAGGCGGATAATGGCTGCATACGTTGCAGTCATTTTTTTAACCGTTATTTTAGTTGTCCATGAATTTCATGCTTGACAACATTTCTATATTAGTGGAAATATAGAAACATGAACACTAAAGACGCTGTAGTCATTCTCTTCTCTTTGGCCCAAGGCGCCCGCCTGGAGATATTCAGGCTGCTGGTGCAGGCTGGTCCCGCAGGTTTGGCAGCGGGTGATATCGCCACCAGGCTGGATATGCCTGCCAGCACCCTCTCCTTTCATCTCAAGGAGCTTGCACATGCAGGTCTGGTTAAACCCCTGCAATCCGGCCGATTCATTTACTACTCGGCAGCTTTTGATGTGATGAATGGCCTGCTGGCTTTTCTTACCGAAAATTGCTGCGAAGGCGCTCAGGATTGCTGTGTATCAGCCGTTTGTCAGGCTGAATCCGCATGAATCAAGACCAAGTCAAGCCTGAACAAATAGGAAATTTTGAACGTAACCTGACATGGTGGGTGCTGGGCTGTATTGCAGTCGGCATCGTACTTGGCAAGCTGGCGCCATCAGTTTTTCAGGTACTAGGCGGCATGAAACTGGCGCAAGTTAATTTGCCGGTGGCTTTTTTGATCTGGCTAATGATTATCCCCATGCTGCTCAAGATCGACCTCTCAGCCATGGGCGAAGTGGCAAGCCATATCAGAGGCATAGGCGTGACGCTGGCGATCAACTGGCTGGTTAAGCCGTTCTCAATGGCTTTGCTGGCGTGGTTGTTCATTCGCCACTGGTTTGCCCCCTATTTACCGGCAGAGCAAATCGACAGTTATATTGCCGGCCTCATTTTACTGGCCGCTGCACCCTGCACCGCCATGGTATTTGTCTGGAGCAATTTGTGTGATGGCGAGCCAAAATTCACGCTTTCGCAAGTCGCCATCAACGACATCATCATGTTGTTTGCTTTTGCGCCCATCGTCGCCTTGCTGCTTGGCCTGTCCAGCATCAAGGTGCCGTGGGATACGCTGGCGCTGTCTGTGGTGCTGTTTATCGTGGCGCCCATACTGATCAGCCAGCTTTGGCGCAAATCCCTGAAGGGCAATGAAGCTGCCTTGCAGGCCATTCTGAAAAAACTGCATCCAATCTCACTATGCGCCCTGCTCATTACGCTGGTACTGCTGTTTGCCTTCCAGGGCGAGCAGATTCTGGCACAGCCGCTTATCATTTTGCTGCTGGCAGTGCCTATTCTGATTCAGGTGTACTTCAACGCCGGCCTTGCTTACTGGCTTAACAAAAAATTCAAGGTCGCACATTGCGTCGCCGGGCCTTCGGCATTGATTGGCGCTTCCAACTTCTTTGAACTGGCAGTAGCGACGGCAATTGCGCTATTCGGCTTCAACTCTGGCGCAGCATTGGCCACGGTAGTAGGCGTGCTGATTGAAGTGCCGGTGATGCTATCCAT
>JADGRN010000151.1 GCA_017880825.1 Methylophilaceae bacterium
TCGCAAACCCTGTGCAAGACCAATGACGAACAGGGCCGTGTGGCAGCCCATGAGATCATGATAGGTACGCCGGCAATCCGTAACCTGATTCGTGAAAACAAGGTGGCGCAGATGTATTCGTCGATTCAAACCGGTTCGAATATCGGCATGCAAACGCTGGATCAAAACCTCAAGGAACTGGTACAGCGCAACATCATTTCCGTAAGTGAAGCGCGTGGCAAGGCTTCCAACAAGGACGCGTTTGGCGGCTGAGCGTTAATTAACTGAAAGCTATGCTCTATCCAAGCTGAGCATGGCTAAAATCACAAGGCGGCACTAGAAGAAGGTTTAAATCATGGATCAAGGCCAGGCGGAAAAATTTGTATTTGATTTATTGCGCATGATGGTTGCAAAAAAAGCATCCGATTTATTTATTACTTCCGGATTTCCGCCGGCAATGAAAGTCGACGGCAAGGTGATGCCGGTGACCGCGCAATCATTAACCGCGCAGCAAGCCAGGGAAATTACACGTGCCATCATGAGCGATAAGCAGGCCGCGGAATTTGACGCGACGCGCGAATGCAATTTCGCCATCAGCATTCCCAATCTTTCACGTTTCCGCGTCAATGCCTTTGTGCAACGCGGGTCGGCAGGCCTGGTGTTCAGAACGATTACCAGCCTAATTCCTACCTTGGAGGAATTAGGCCTGCCGGAAATATTGAAAGAAGTTGCCCTGACCAAGCGCGGGCTGGTGATATTTGTTGGCGGCACCGGTTCCGGTAAATCCACCTCGCTGGCGGCCATGGTGGGCTATCGCAACCAGAATAGCTTTGGTCACATCATCACCATTGAAGACCCGATCGAATTCATGCACGAACATAAAAACTGCATCATCACCCAGCGCGAAGTGGGGGTAGACACTGACAATTGGTTCGCCGCGCTCAAAAATACCTTGCGTCAGGCGCCGGACGTGATTCTGATTGGTGAAATCCGCGACCGTGAAACCATGGATTACGCCATTGCGTTTTCCGAAACCGGCCACTTGTGCATGGCTACACTACACGCCAACAGTAGCAATCAAGCGCTGGACCGGATTATCAACTTTTTCCCGGAAGAGCGCCGCCATCAGTTGTTGATGGATTTGTCGCTTAACATGCGTGCGTTTGTCTCGCAACGCTTGCTTCCGAAGAAGGAAGGCAAGGGTAGAAAAGCCGCCATGGAAATCATGCTCAATTCACCGCTCATTTCTGACCTGATCTTCAAAGGAGAAGTGCATGAGATCAAGGAAATCATCTCCAAGTCGCGCGAGTTGGGTATGCAGACTTTCGACCAGTCCCTGTTTGACCTGCTTGAAGCCGATGAAATCACCTATGAAGAAGCCTTGCGCAATGCCGATTCGGCGAATGATCTACGCCTCAAAATCAAGCTGAAAGGCAAGGACGCGCATGACAAGGACATGAGTGCCGGGCTGGAAAATATGGGGATAGTCTAATTCCATCCTGAGGCCCACTAGCAATCCCCGGCGCGCTTACCGGAAATCTGGTTCTTGCTTTGTATCTCGCCTATGCCGGAGATATTGGCTGTGACGTCCATTTCCCCTTCGAAACTAGTGGAGTTGAAAGTCACGCTGCCATGACCACTCAAGGGCACCTCACCGCCACAGCGCATGCTGAAGCTGAGGTGATTACCCTGAACCTGTGTGTCGCCATAGCTGCAGTCCACACCGCCGGCCTCGGCAAAAAGTTTTTGTGGATCCTGCGCATCGGCCTTGGTAAAGCATTTCTGCTGGCTAAAAGGGCCTATTGGTGCTGCACCTTCGGGCGTCATGGTCAACGATATATTCCATAGTCCTGGTTTCACATCCTCCGCCTGCAAGGCGCAGGTCGGCAACAGTAAAACCAGTCCCAGAGCTATCCTTGAGTATTTCGCGGGTTTGTTCATGATGTGCCTTTCAGGGCGCCAGGTACACGGTATGTCCCTGCAACAGGGTATGACGCACTTTGCCAGCCAGTTCCAGGCCGAGGAACGGCGTATTTTTACCCTGGCTGATGAGCGATTTTGCTTCCACTTGCCAATATCGATCTGGATCAAACATGCACACATCGGCATCGCTGCCTACAGCCAAATGCCCGGCATCGATGCCGAGAATTTTTGCTGGCGCACTGGTAACACGTTCGATAGCTGTGCTGAGATCAACCTTGTTTTCTTGCGCCCATTTCAAAGTCAAAGGCAGCAGTAATTCCAGTCCGGTGGCCCCGGCTTCAGACTCGGCAAACGGCAGCAGTTTGCTATCGTCATCCACCGGTGTGTGGTCGGAACATACGGCGTTGATAGTGCCATCCTGCAATCCAGCGCGCAGTGCGGCCATGTCACGCTGGGTACGCAGCGGCGGTTTGAGATGGCAATGCGCGTCAAAAAAGCCGATGTCATGTTCGGTGAGGTGCAGGTGAGTGGCGGCAATATCACAACTGATGGCCAGCCCTTGTTTCTTGGCCAGTCTTACCATATCCACGCCTTCGGCGGTGGATAAGCGGCACAGATGCACCTTGGTGCCGGTTTCCTTGGCTAAACGCAGAATAGTCGCGATTGCCAGCGTTTCTGCCGTGCTTGGGATGCCATTCAAGCCCAGTCGTGCCGCCACTTCGCCATCATGCGCAACGCCGCCGCGTGCCAGATACACTTCTTCCGGCCGCAGCCAGATGGTGAAGCCAAACGTGGCGGCATACTGCAATGCGCGCCACAGCACTTGCGTATCCGCAATCGGTGTATCCGCCTGTGAAAATCCAACACAACCGGCCTCGCTGAGTTCGCACATTTCGGTGAGATGCTTGCCTTGTAACTGACGAGTGAGCGCCCCCAATGGATAGACATGCGTTAGATTAAGCTGTCTGGCCCGATGCTTGAGCATCTCCACCAGGCCCGGCTCGTCCAGTACCGGCTCGGTATCCGGCGGGCATGCGAGGCTGGTAATGCCGCCAGCCACTGCGGCTTTCAACTCGCTTTCCAGCGTAGCCTTGTATTCAAACCCGGGTTCACGCAAGCGCGCGGAAAGATCGACCAAGCCGGGGCAGACGATCAGGCCGGTTGCATCGATCACCTGCTTAGCAGCAAAGCCATCCGGCGTGTTGCCGATACTGACGACCTTGCCTGCGGCAATGAATAAATCCCGTTTGGCGTCTATGCCGTTTTGCGGGTCGATTAAGCGGCCATTCTTGATATGAATTTTCATTATGAGTTGCCCGCCAATATGGCCATCACCGCCATGCGCACCGCAATGCCGTAAGTGACCTGCGGCAGAATGACGGACTGGACGCCATCGGCCACGGAGGAATCAATTTCCACGCCGCGGTTCATCGGGCCCGGATGCATGACGATGGCGTCCGACTTGGCCAGCGCCAGTTTTTCCTGAGTCAGGCCATAAGTCTTGAAATATTCCTGCGCACTCGGCAATAGCGCGCCTTGCATGCGCTCATTTTGCAAACGCAGCATCATGATCACGTCTACGTCCTTGAGACCTGCCCGCATGTCGTGATAGACCTGCACGCCGAGTTTTTCAACGTGCTCGGGCAACAGCGTCTTGGGCGCGATCACGCGTACTTCAGGTACACCCAGTATGGTCAGCGCATGGATTTCCGAGCGCGCCACCCTTGAATGCAGCACATCGCCCACCAGCGCCACTCTCAGGTTATGCATCTGCGGCTTGTAGCGGCGGACGGTGAACACATCCAGCAGGCCCTGTGTGGGGTGCGCATGGCGGCCATCCCCGGCGTTGATCACATGAATGTGCGGCGCTGCATGGCGCGCGATGAAGTGCGCCGCCCCGGAGGCCGAATGACGCACCACGAACATATCGGCATGCATGGCGGTCAGGTTGTTCACGGTGTCGAGGATGGTCTCGCCCTTGGCCTGTGACGAGGTGCCGACATTCAGGTTGAGCACATCGGCAGACAGCCGCTTGGCGGCAATCTCAAAGGTGGTGCGGGTACGGGTGCTGTTTTCGAAGAAGATATTACAGACAGTTTTGCCGCGTAGCAGCGGCACTTTTTTCACTTCACGTTCGGCTACGCCAACGAAGGATTCGGCAGTATCCAGAATCTGATCAAGAATGGCGCGCGGCAGGCCTTCAATCGAAAGCAGGTGCTTTAATTTTCCATCTTTAGTCAGCTGCGGATTCACCATCAAGCGTCCTCGTGTAGTTGCAGGTAAAAACGCCCGTCTGCATCACGTAAAAGCTGCAGGTTCTGCCCAGGCGCCAGGTCCAGGTGCGCCGCGGCAATTTGCGGCTCTATAGGCAGCTCGCGCCCGCCGCGATTGACCAGCACAGCTAGCGTGATGCTGGCTGGGCGGCCATAGTCGAATAGCTCGTTCATGGCGGCGCGGATAGTGC
>JADGRN010000152.1 GCA_017880825.1 Methylophilaceae bacterium
CGCCCTTGATTGTGCAGCAGGAACTGGTTCGGACAAAATCAACCCTGTAGACGATATTAATAAATGACCTAAAACAAAAAACAATAACATCAGGAGAATGACATGTTTCACAGTAAAAGTATTATTTCCTCCGGCCTCGCGTTGATCGTTCTGCTTATCTCTACGGCGGTGCTCGCAGAAATTGACAACTCTGCATCACAAAAACCTTCATCCGAAGCGTCCGCCAAGAATCTATCTTCTGTCCAATTCAAAAATGTCGCCAATACCGGCAGCGACAGCGTGGATGAAACCAAATTACGCATCGGTCCCGGTGACCCGCTCGCCGGCAAGAGCAAGGCCGAGTTATGCTTTGGCTGCCACGGTGAAGACGGCAACAGCATAGATCCTCAGTTTCCCAAGCTTGCCGGCCAATACGGAATATACATCGCAAAACAAGTCCGTAATTACCAGGCCAGCATCCGCACTCACCAGATCATGAGCTCTATTGCAGCATCCGTCAGCGACGAAGATCTGGCTGATATCTCCGCTTATTTTGCCAGCCAGCCGATGATGAAAGGTGCTAGCCCGTCCAGCAACCAGATCGGAAAGAAGCTGTTTGAAAATGACGATCTGTCAAGAATGATGGTTCGCTGCAACAGTTGCCACGGCGCCTCAGGCAAGGGCCAAAACCCCCGCAACCCGGTGTTCCCCGTGATAGGCGGGCAACACAAGGATTACCTGCTTAGGCAGCTCCTCAGCTTCAGAAAAGGCGACCGCAACAACAGCCCGGGCGGTGTGATGAATATAACCGTTCACAGATTGAGCGATGCCGAACTTGAGGCATTGGCAGAGTACGTTTCCGGACTATGACCAAGCACTTTAACCATGCATTTGGGGTGAAGCCGTGCTTTCATCGTGACTTCAGCCTTAGATTTCAGAGGAACCCAGGGAGATAAAATGCACAAATCAACATTCATGTTTTTGTCATGGCTGATACTGTCCGCCGTCACGCTGCAATCTCAAGCTGTGTTTGCCGGTGATCCAGTTGCGAACCTTCGTGCGGATGTCGCTAATGGTCAAACTATCTACAACGAAGGCAAAGGTGATGCGACTGCTTGCCAGGGTTGCCATGGAGAAAAAGCGTTGGGCATGGACGCCATGGCTGCGCCGCGTCTGGCTAATGTCGGCCAGAGATATGTCATCAAGCAACTCATTGACTATGCCGCAGGCAAGCGCACCGATGCTGGTGCGGGCGCGGCAATGAATGACATTGCCAAGGCGCTGAACGAGCAAGATCGCCGCGATGTGGCTGCGTATCTGGACTTGTTCGAAAATGAAATGGAGTCGTCCGACCTTAAATCACTCGCTGCCGACGGAGGCAAAGTCGGCAACCCGAAAAATGGAAAAATCATCATGACTAAAGGGATTAAGCATTTAGTTCCGGCATGCCAGGATTGTCACGGGCTTAGCGGTCACGCCCCAAACATCCCGGCAATCCACCAGCAGAAATATGTATATCTGGTCAATCAGTTGAATAGTTATCGCAACGGCAGTAGGGCAAATGATCAGATAGTCTATAAGGTCGGAATAATGCGCGGGATCGCGAAAAAACTCACCGACGAGAACATCGCGGATATCGCCGCGTACCTGTCTACTGTTCCCAGCCTGAAACCATGAAACCTGCCTTTATTTTTGTGCACCTCGACAAATCGATTCATTCCCGCTGCTGCGGAATCAGCAGCGTATACGTGTAGCTAGTGACTTGAGGAGAATGACATGATCCACATCAAAAGCATCATAGCCGTCTGGTTGGCCCTGGCCGTTCTGCTTGCCGCCGCGTCAGCGTTGGCTGGAAGCGGCAATACGGATACGCTCAAGCGGCGCACCGGCAGCGGCGACCCGGTCGCCGGCAAAGAGAAATCGCAGATCTGCCAGGGTTGCCATGGCGTGGACGGTAACAGCACCGATGAGCTGATTCCCAAGCTTGCCGGACAATACGATGAATACATCTTAAAACAGATGCGTAATTACCAGGCTGGCACACGCTCCCACGAACTCATGAACGGCATGGCAGCTCCCCTCAGCGATAAGGATCTGGCCGACATTTCAGCTTATTTCGCCGATCAAGCAATAATGAAGGGGAACGGGTCGACGCCCAACGAGATAGGCAAAAAAATATATTTAAAGGGCAACATATCGGAGATGGTGATGACCTGTGCCTATTGTCACGGCAATACCGGCAAAGGCCTGGATCCCTCCACAGCGATGTACCCGGTAGTAGGCGGTCAGCACAAGGCTTATCTGTTGAAACAACTCATCGATTTCAGGGGAGATGATCGTTTGAACAGCCCGAACGTCATAATGAACAGGATTCTCAGATCTCTAAGCGATTCGGAACTTGAGGCATTGGCGGAGTATATTTCCGTGCAGTAACCAGTAGGGGCGGTGGCGATATGCCAGGTTTAGTGCCTCTTTCGTATAGCGTCCAAACTGCGAAGGAGACCCACCATTCATGTGCTCACAATCTTACACCGCATTCTTTTCACAAGCTTCCCCACAAAATCCACGCAAAACGCTTAGCCAGTCTATTGGCGGCTGTTGAGGCCGTGGTATCGGGCAGTCGGCTGTCTCAAATTTGAACGACCACTTTGTGTGTGTGCCGTGAAAAGGTGGCGCTGTTCCAGTGGGTGTAAATCCCACCCGGCTAAATCGCTCCGGCCGGAGGAATCGGAGCAGTCATGGAGGTAACGAAGTGGCTGAAGCCTTCGATGTAGAGGGTCACATATAGGAGACTTGGCGAGTGTGCAGGCCGTAATGCGAGTGAACACTGAGCAATCCTCGAAAAGGACGATGCGCAGGCCGACCCATCCACACATATGGGGAAGCTGACACGGCTGGGGAGCCGAGCGAAGGAAATCCACAGTCGCTGCGCCGGGGTAGTGGTGACGGCATGTACACAAGGAATGCGTGCGCAACGGGAAACCCCTTGGCGTGGTGCAAGGATAATCAACCGGACGCCCGTGAGGGACAGGCCGGGCGCCTTTGGGGTGACGGAGTACTTACCCTCATTGGCGATTTTGGTTATAGTGTTGCATCCACGATAATGTGGATTGTCAGCGTGTACCAAATGCTGATCCTGTCGCGTAACGGAAAATCTATGGCAATGCGTGGGAATCCGATTTGAAATAAGTGAGAGGCTGCACAAGCGGGTGTCATGGAAAAACAATCAATCGCCATCGTCGGGCTGGGTAATATGGGGTCGGCATTTCTTGAAGAGTTGTTGGGGCAACCTAACGAGGGTGTCGAGATCGTCGCCGTCGTGGAAAAAAATAATACGCCCGGGCTGGCTCTGGCTAAAGCGCGTGGCATCAAGAACCTCAGCATAAACGAACTGATTGCGATGGGTGACGACCTGAATATTCTCTTTGATCTGACTGGTGTGGCTACGGTACGACAAGAGCTTCGGGATAAGCTGCATGCAGCAGGGAATCATCATACGATCGTTGCCACAGAAAATATTGCCCGCATGATCTGGGCACTCATTGCCAGTGGTGCTGAATTACCTATACCTCATGCTAACGCAGGATACTGAACATCCGACGGGTTATGCTTGCGCCTGACCCGCTCTGCGAGAGATGATGATGCCTGTCGATTTAATGCATTCGCTGTCGGCGCTGATCGGCAACGATGCTGTGCTGGCCGGTTCGTCGGCTGCTCCGTATTGCACCGACTGGCGCGGGCGTTATTCTGGCAATGCGCTGGCGGTGGTGTTTCCATCCATTACACAGGAAGTCGCCGAGGTAGTGAAACTGTGCGCCGCGAATCAAATCGCCATAGTGCCGCAGGGCGGCAACACGAGTTTGTGCGGGGCCAGCGTGCCGCTGTCGCGGTCGGTGGCGGGCGGGCAAATCGTGCTGAACCTGTCGCGCATGAACCAGGTTCGCGCCATCGACCCCACCAATTACACAATGACTGTCGAGGCCGGCTGCACGCTGGCCAGCGTGCGCAAAGCGGCGGAGCAAAACAACCGCTTGTTCCCGCTTGGTCTGACAGCCACACAAGAGTATTGCGAAATCGGCGGCAATCTTTCCACCAACGCCGGCGGCATCGGCGTGTTGCGCTATGGAAATGCGCGCGATCTAGTGCTGGGTTTGGAAGTGGTGCTGCCGGACGGACGCATTTGGAACGGCTTGCGCAGCCTGCGCAAGGACAACACCGGCTACGACCTGAAGCATTTATTCATCGGGGCGGAAGGCACGCTCGGCATCATCACCGCCGCCGTGCTGAAACTGTTTCCGCGCCCGCAAGCCGTGGCGACGGCGTGTGTGGCGGTGCGCGATC
>JADGRN010000153.1 GCA_017880825.1 Methylophilaceae bacterium
CGGTGCAATACGACGAGAAATTCACCTCGCCCGAGCAACTGAAATCGGCCGTGAAAAGCGCGGGCTACGGCGTGGATGTGACCAATGCCGCTCACAGTCATCAATCCAAGGGTGGCTGTTGCGGCTAACTCGCGCCGATAACACGAAGGTGATATCGCATGAATACAAATAGCGCAGAACTACAGCACGCCCACTTTGATGCAATCAGGGTGAGACGCGTTGTAGAACGGGTCGCGCATATATGGGTCTCGTCTACGTGTCCATTTACAATTTTCTGCATCGCAAGTAGGTGAGGCAATAAATGAGCAAGAAAGCCCACGAAAAAGAATCGAGTGGACCCGCGTTCGAGATACCGAAACAGGCCTACAAGGACAGCCTGCACAAGCTCCAGATTGAACTGGTCAAGCTGCAGCGGCATTTCATTCAGTGCGATGACAAAATCCTGATCATCTTTGAAGGCCGGGACGCCGCCGGGAAGGACGGCACGATCAAGCGCATCGTTCAGCATTTGAGTCCGCGCGAAACACGCGTCGTGGCCCTCGGAAAGCCCTCGGACCATGACCGTACCTCTTGGTACTTTCAGCGTTATGCTCCTTATTTGCCGGCGGCCCAGGAACTCGTGCTGTTTAACCGCAGTTGGTATAACCGTGCAGGTGTCGAGCGGGTAATGGGCTTCTGCACCGAGGCCGAGCATGAGGAGTTCATGGGCTCGGTTTCGAACTTCGAGAACATGCTGGTCCGCTCGGGCGTGAAGCTCCTCAAGTACTATCTCGACATCAGCAAAGCCGAGCAGAAGCGGCGCCTGATTGATCGGAAAACGGACCCGCTCAAGCAATGGAAAGTCAGTCCGATCGACGACCAGGCGATCAAGCACTGGAAAGCATACAGCCTCGCCCGCAACGAAATGCTGGCGCGCTCGCATACCCCGACGGCGCCGTGGACCCTGGTGCGCGCCAACGACAAGCGTCTGGCGCGGCTCAATATCATCAAGGATCTTCTCGACCGGCTTCACTACACCGGCAAGGATAAGCGGCTGATCCGGCCGGACCCGCAGATCGTATTCGCATTCGATATCTCAAATCTCGAAAACGGCCAGCTTGCGAAGTGATCGGAGACGTAATAAGACATTTTGAGTATAAAGACCATTAAGGACGCGATGAAAACGAGCGTTATTGAAGTGCACGACATGCTGTCGGTATTGACCGTGGAAGAAGTGGAAAAGCGGAAAGTGCATGAAGTGCATGAAGAATCCAGCGATGCCGACAAAACTGTCTCGTATTCTGCGCTCCGAGCGCCTTGCTTTGATCCTGTTCGCTCAGTTGTTTAGAGCTTCCTTAAAACAGCCTGTGCAATAGAGGAGAACTATGCAATATCTCATCATGAAATACCTGATTACGGCCGGTGTGGTGGTGCTGGTTTCCGAATTCGCCAAGCGCAGCGACCGTCTGGGTGGGTTGATAGCGGCTCTGCCGCTGGTGACGGTGCTGACCCTGATCTGGCTCTACATTGAGCAGCAGCCGACTGCCAAGCTCAGCAACCATGCGTATTACACCTTCTGGTATGTAATCCCGACGCTGCCGATGTTCTTGCTGTTTCCCTGGCTGCTGCTGAGAATGAGCTTCTGGCCCTCGCTGTCTGTCTGTGTGGTGTTTACTGCCGTACTGTTTGCGCTTTATGCTGTTGTGCTCAGGCGCTTTGGCATTAATTTGCTGTGAGCGGTGGCACTGCCGCAGCAAAATGTAATTAGTTGTAAAGTTACTTCGTAATCAAGCCATTACGGAGTAGAATGCGCCGCCTATGGAGCTTTACACCAACAATCTGGCAAAACCGATCAACAGCTATCGCCCTTACTGGGCCAAGCGCTTCGGCACCGCGCCGATACTGCCTATGAGCCGTGCCGAGATGGACGCGCTGGGCTGGGATAGCTGCGACATCATCCTGGTGACGGGCGATGCCTATATCGACCACCCCAGCTTCGGCATGGCGCTGGTCGGGCGCCTGCTGGAAGCGCAGGGTTTCCGCGTAGGTATTATCGCCCAGCCGGACTGGCAATCAGCCGACGCCTTCAAGGCGCTGGGCAAGCCCAACCTGTATTTCGGCGTGACCGCGGGCAATATGGATTCGCTGGTCAATCGCTATACCGCTGACCGAAAGATTCGTTCCGACGATGCCTATACACCTAATGCCGAAGCCGGTAAGCGCCCGGACCGCGCCGTGCTGGTGTATTCGCAGCGCTGCCGCGAAGCCTATCCCGATGTGCCGCTGGTGATCGGCAGCATAGAGGCCAGCTTGCGCCGCATTGCGCATTACGACTACTGGTCGGACAAGGTGCGGCGCTCGGTGCTGGTCGATTCCAAGGCCGACATCCTGCTTTATGGCAACGCCGAGCGTGCACTGGTCGAGTTCAGCCACCGCATCGCCAAAGGCGAAAAGGTCAGCGAGATCACCGATATCCGCGGCACCGCCTATTTGCGCAAAAACTTGCCCAAAGGCTGGTCAGAGGTGGCTTCCGCCAATCTGGACCGGCCCGGCAAAATAGAAGACCCGATAGACCCGTACGCCATGGAGCCGGCGCTGGAGAAAACCGGCGAATCCTGCGCCAGCGTTTCTGCTACAGCCTCAAGGGCTGTCGATATTGAATCGGTCTCTAAAGAGGCTCGATTTAATACGAAGGCGGCCGAGATAAGCGAGCCAAGCGCGGATATCAGCGCGCAAATCAATGTCATTCAAATCATCCGCAAACCTAAAGCCGACCGTGCGTTGCAGGTGGTGCGCCTGCCCGCCTATGAGGAAGTCGCCAAAGACCCCATCCTCTACGCCCATGCCTCGCGCGTGCTGCACCTGGAGGCCAACCCCGGCAATGCGAGAGCTTTAGTGCAAAGACATGGCGACCGCGAAGTCTGGCTGAATCCGCCGCCGATTCCACTGACCACCAAGGAAATGGATTATGTCTACGACCTGCCGTATGCGCGCAAGCCGCATCCAGCTTACAACGGCGCCAAGATACCAGCGTGGGAAATGATCCGTTTTTCGGTCAACATCATGCGCGGCTGCTTCGGCGGCTGCACCTTCTGCTCGATCACCGAACACGAAGGCCGCATTATCCAGAGCCGTTCCGAGGAATCCATCCTGCGTGAAGTGGAAGAAATTCGCGACAAGGTGGAAGGCTTCACCGGCGTCATCTCCGACCTTGGCGGGCCGACCGCCAATATGTACCGCATGGCTTGCAAGAGCGAAAAGGTTGAGCAGTCCTGCCGCAAGCTGTCGTGCGTCTATCCGGCGATTTGCGAAAATCTGAATACCGATCACTCGGCGCTGATTGGGCTGTATCGCAAAGCCCGCGCCATCAAGGGGGTGAAGAAGATACTGGTGAGCTCGGGTTTGCGCTATGACCTCGCCGTGACTTCGCCAGAGTATGTGAAGGAACTGGTGCAGCATCACGTTGGCGGCTACCTGAAGATCGCACCCGAGCATTCCGAGGAGAACGTGCTGTCCAAGATGATGAAACCAGGCATGGGCGCCTACGACAAGTTCAAGGAAATGTTCGAGCGCTTCAGCAAGGAAGCCGGCAAAGAACAGTACCTGATTCCATACTTCATTGCCGCACATCCGGGAACGACAGATGAAGATATGCTCAACCTGGCTTTATGGCTGAAGGCCAATAAATTCCGCCTGGATCAGGTGCAGACCTTCACGCCGACGCCGATGGCCATGGCCACCGCCATGTACCACTCCGGCAAGAACCCGTTACGTAAGGTGACCGCGGACAGCGAAGAAGTGGCTATCCCCAAGGCCGGAGGCGTGCGCCGTTTGCACAAAGCCTTCATCCGCTACCACGACCCCAACAACTGGCCGATGCTGCGCGAGGCGCTAAAAGCTATGGGGCGGGCAGATTTGATCGGGAACGCAAAGAAATGCTTGGTGCCAGCTTTTCAGCCTGTTGGAACCGCTATGTCATCGAACAAGTGGCGTTCTGGAGAGATAAAGACGCGCGTTGACGGTTTCAAGAAACCTGCGCCGAGGCATTTCTAGACTACGGAGTATCTATCTGCTTTAGTTGTCTAATTCCGATCTAATCTGACAGAGTGTGCCAGATTACCAACTTCCGTTTTCGACCCAAAACGGTCATTCAATTAAGTTTATTTATTCAGCAACAGGGGCGGTCGAAACACTCTAGGAAGGTTCATCAGTGCTGAGGACTCGTTGTGCCAAGCGCCTTAAATCCGGCATGACTTTCATCAAGACATACCCATAGCCTATAGATAGTAGGCCCGCAACAACGAATACCGGCTTTACGCT
>JADGRN010000154.1 GCA_017880825.1 Methylophilaceae bacterium
ATTCACCTCACCGTAATGACCCGCATCCGGGCGACACCATAGGCGTGCTGATTGAAGATACCAAGACAGGCAAGAAATGCTGGTATTCTCCAGGCTTGGGTGAGATTGAGCCGCACTTGCCGCCATTGTTTGAGCAAGCCGATTGCATCATGGTGGATGGTACTTTCTGGACCAATACCGAAATGATAGATATGGGCCTGATGACCAAGAAAGCGCGTGATATCGGACACATTCCGCAATCGGGTGAAGGCGGCATGATAGAAGCGCTGGATAAATATCCCAAGGCGCGTCGTATCTTGATTCATATCAATAATACCAATCCAATTTTAAGGGAAGATTCGGCCGAGCGCGCCGAGCTCACCCGTCATGGAATTGAAGTTTCCTATGACGGTATGGATATCATTCTTTAGGAGAGAGCAATGAACGCAGTGACTTATAGCAACTTGCCCTGGACACGTGAAGAATTTGAAGCCAAGCTTCGTGAGAAGGGTAGGGGCTATCATATTTACCATCCTTTCCATGTGATGATGTATGAAGGCAAGCTGAGCAAAGAGCAGTTGCAATGCTGGGTGGCAAATCGTTTTTATTACCAGATCGGCATCCCGCAAAAAGATGCGGCCATTATGTCGAACTGCCCGGATAAGGAAATCCGCAAAGGCTGGATACAACGCATCATCGACCACGATGGTGATGATAAGAACGTCGGCGGCATTGAAGCATGGATACAGCTAGGCAATGCAGTCGGCCTGAGTCGTAAAGATGTGACCTCTCTTAAATTAGTTAGTCCCGGCGTCAGATTCGCCGTCGATGCCTACATCAACTTTGCACGCCAGCGGCCATGGCAAGAATCGGTATGTTCCTCGCTGACCGAGCTGTTTGCCCCACACATTCACCAGCAGCGCATCAGTTCATGGCCAAGCGTGTATCCCTGGATCAAGGAAGAGGGCCTGGTCTATTTCAAGAAGCGTCTGACGGAAGCCCGCCGCGACGTGGAGCAAGGCCTGGCGGTAACGCTGGATTATTTCAGCCAATCCCGTGAAATGCAGGAAAAGGCTCTGGATATCCTGCAATTCAAGCTGGACGTGCTGTGGGTAATCGCCGATTCCATCATGCTGGCTTGTACTGATATCAAGATTGAAAACAATGTCCAATACCTCCGTCAACCCCGCTGATATTTATGGCCTGGCGCGCCATTACCGCTTCCAGTGGGAAGAAGCGCAACAGTGCTACGTGTTGTTATATCCGGAAGGCATGGTCAAGCTTAATGGCGGTGCGGGTGAAGTGATTAAACGTGCCGATGGCAGTAAAACCGTCGCGGAAGTTGTCCAACAAATAGAAGCTGCGTTCCCAGGTGTGCCTGATTTGCAGTCGGATGTGATGGCCATGTTCGAACTCGCCGTTGAAAAATCCTGGCTGGAAAAGCGCAATTAAACGTACTGATACAAGCGCATATAGAGTGGAACAATCATGAACCAAGTAGCCAATAACGGCGTAGCCGCTTTCCAGACCCACACCCAGCCACTTTGGCTGCTGGCTGAGGTCACCTATCGCTGTCCGCTGCACTGCGCGTTCTGCTACAACCCAACCGATTACGATAAGCATACGCAGAATGAGCTGACCACTGAGCAGTGGCTGCAAGTATTGCGAGATGCACGCAAGATGGGTGCTTTGCAATTGGGTATTTCCGGCGGCGAGCCGCTGCTGCGCGACGATATTGAAGACCTTGTCGCTGAGGCGGGCCAGTTGGGCTATTACAGCAATCTGATTACTTCCGGCGTGGGCCTGACGGAAAAGCGCATTGCCGAATTCAAGCGCGGCGGGCTGGACCATATCCAACTGTCGATGCACGATATCACCAAGGAAATCAATAACTTCATTACCGATACCAACACCTTTGCCTTGAAGCACAAGGTTGCCGCGATGATCAAAGGGCATGGCTATCCGATGGTGTTGAACGTGGTAATCCATCGCTATAACATCGGCCATATCAAAGAAATTCTGGAAATGGCAGAAGATCTGGGCGCGGATTATGTTGAACTGGCCAATACCCAATACTATGGCTGGTCTCTGGTAAACCGCAGCCAATTGATGCCTACCAAGGAGCAGATAGATCACGCCGAAAAGGTCACCAACGAATTCCGTGCAAAAATCGGCAAAAAGATGCAGATCTATTTCGTGGTGCCGGATTATTTCTCGGATCGTCCCAAAAAGTGCATGAATGGCTGGGGCGAAGTATTCATGATTGTGACTGCGGAAGGCACCGTGTTGCCATGCCACTCCGCACGAGTGCTGCCAAACATGACTTTCCCCGATGTCAAGGAACATGGCCTGGAATGGGCCTGGAAAGATTCGCCGGCATTCAATAAATACCGTGGCGATAGCTGGATGAAAGAGCCGTGCCGTACCTGCCCGGAAAAAGAAAAGGACTTGGGCGGCTGTCGCTGTCAGGCATTTCTGCTGTCTGGTGATGCAGAAAGTGCCGACCCAGTGTGCACGCTCTCGCCCAACCATCACATCATCGAGAAGGCGATTGAAGATGCCAAGAATCCGCAATTGCAGTCACAGCCCATCGTGTTCCGCACCGATAAAAATTCCAAGAGAATCATCGGCGGCGAATTGAAAGATCGCGTCGAGGAGTTCCACGCTTTGCCATAAAAACACTTAGGCATTCCGTCTATAATCACAGGCGCACAGTTCAACGTGCGCCTTTTTCTTTTTAATGAATTCATCCTATGAAATCCGGCATGAAAACTTCACCCAACGTCCTGGCCCTGGTATTAGCCAGCCTCGCCGCATTGGCGCCGTTTGCGATTGATACTTACCTGCCGGCTTTCCCCACGTTGGAAGGTGATCTGCACGCTACCACGGTGCAAATTCAGCAAAGCCTGACCTTTTACCTGCTGCCTTATGCGCTGATGACACTTTGGCATGGCGCGATTTCAGACTCCATTGGGCGTATCACAACGATTAAATGGGGCCTGGGGGTTTTCGTGCTGGCTTCCATAGGCTGTGCGTTTGCTCCGAATGTTGAATCCCTATGGTTCTTCCGCGCGCTGCAAGGCATGTCAGGCGGCGCAGGGAATGTGGTGGCGCGTGCCATGGTGCGCGATTTGTTTGAAGGGCCGCAGGCGCAGCGTGTGATGGCAACGGTGCAGATGCTGTTTGGCATTGCGCCAGCGGTGGCGCCGATTATAGGCGGCGTTCTGCTCGGTATTCACTGGCAGGCAATCTTTATCTTTTTGGCGCTGTACGCGGCACTCAGCCTGTGGGCAGCCGTCAGATATCTGCCCGAAACCATGCCACCGGCAAAACGCTTGCCGCTCTCTGCGCATCAGGTGATCAAAGACTACCGCCTGATCTTTGGCGATAAAGAGTTCAACTATCTGGTATTTTCCGTTGGCGCGAATTTCGCCGGGTTCTTCCTCTACGTGCTGGCAAGCCCGGTGTTTTTGGTCAAACACCTGGGCCTTAATCAACACCAATTCGGCTGGATGTTTATCCCTACCGTGTGTGGCATGGTTTTGGGTTCCTACCTAGCCAAGCGCGCAGCAGGGCGCTACTCGCGACAAAAAGTGGTGCAGGCAGCGTATGCATGGATGGCCGCGATAGCCTTGCTCAATGTGGTGATTTGTTTTGCCTTGCCTGCAAACCCGATTTACAACATTGCACCGATTGCGCTGTTTAACGTCGGCATGGCGCTTGCCATGCCAGTGCTCTCGCTTGCCGCACTGGACAGGCACCCCAAAATCCGCGGCACCGCAGCCTCCGGCCAGGCCTTTATCCAGATGCTGCTGTCCACCGTTTCAGCCGGCTTGATTGTGCCGCTTGTGTGGTATGCCCCATCAGGACTAGCATTGGCGATGGCGGGCTATTTAACGTTTGGTTGGGTAGTAATTCGCAAGAGTCACCTTTGGAATGGCGCGTAGGAGGAATGGAGGTTCAAAGTGAAAAGGGCGATCTTCCTGGCAATAGCAGTTTGGCTGATGTCGTTTGTCGTGCCTGTTAATGCTGGATGTCGATGTGCCTGTGTAGACGGAGAATCAAGAGCTATTTGTTCCGGCAGCTTCGACATTAAACCGTCATGCACGCTACACGCTTGTCCCTGGGGTCCGTCCAAGAACCTTGATGATGAGTCAGTCCAAACCCCGAAAATGTCTTTTCCCGGCATTTCTCGTTGTGTCAAAAGGCAGATATATAACGATCAGATACATGCCTACGAATGGAAAGATGTTTGTTCTTGAACCGATTGGATCAGACTCTAATGGTATTTGAACCAGCCAGTTTT
>JADGRN010000155.1 GCA_017880825.1 Methylophilaceae bacterium
ATCAGCCCGAACAGGTCGCCATAGAAAAAGTGTTTGTTAACGTCAATCCACAGTCTACTTTGCTGCTGGGACAGGCGCGCGGGGCCGCCATCAGCGCGGCAGTCATCAGAAATTTACCGGTGGCTGAATATACCGCGCTGCAAGTCAAGCAGGCGGTGGTCGGCAACGGCCACGCCGCCAAAGAGCAAGTGCAGGAGATGGTCAAGCGCCTGCTCAAATTATCCGTCATACCCAGACCCGATTCCGCCGATGCCCTGGCCTGCGCCATCTGCCATGCTCACGGCGGACAAGGCTTGGGGAAGCAGGCTACTGCGGGGTTTCGTGTGCGCGGCGGCAGGCTGGTATAGGAACTTCTGATCAAGTGTCTGCGATGGCCCATGACTTTGTTGCGCGGTGCTCGTCCTGTAGCCATCTTGCCGACTTATTCAGAAGCTCCAATAGCGGTTATGATGGCATATAAATTTTTATCGGAATTCGCATGATAGGTCGCCTTAACGGTGTGCTTTTGGAAAAAACGCCGCCATTCGTGCTGCTGGATGTCAACGGCGTCGGTTACGAGTGCGAAGTACCCATGAGCACGTTCTATAACTTGCCGGCCATTGGCGAGCGTGTGCTTCTGCTGACCCAGTTTATCGTGCGCGAAGATGCGCAACTGCTTTATGGTTTTGGCAGCGACCGCGAACGCCTGACTTTCCGCCTGTTGCTCAAGGTCAACGGCGTTGGCCCCAAGTCGGCGTTGTCTATTCTGAGTGGTTTATCGGTGGATGAGTTGATGCAGGCTGTCGCCCTGCAAGAAACTGCCTTGTTAACTCGGGTGCCGGGCGTAGGCAAGAAAACCGCTGAACGACTAATGCTGGAATTAAAAGATAAATTCGCCATCGATGGCGTTACGGCCATGCATTCAGGACACCATAAATCAGCCAGCGGCGATGTATTGAATGCCTTGCTGGCATTGGGTTATAACGAGCGTGAAGCGCTGGCCGCCGTGAAACAATTGCCTGCCGATGTAGTGGTGGCCGAGGGCATCCGGCAAGCCCTCAAGTCATTGTCGAAAGCATAAGGCGCATGATCAATACCAGCCAGCTCGCCCGCATCGCCATTGTGGTTTTCCTGGTTGTGGGCTGTTTTTTCGTGCTGCTGCCATTCATGGCGGCGATTCTTTTCGCTGCCATTATTTGCGTCTTCACCTGGCCGTTCTATCGGCGCCTGTGTTCACGGCTTGGCGGGCGTGACACGCTGGCTGCGCTGGTGATGACCTTATTATTACTGATCGCGTTGATTGTGCCCACGGCTTATCTTGGCGCAAATTTAGCGAATTCCGTGGGTGTGCTGTTTGAGCATGTTCGGCCGGCACTCGAACATCCGCAGCTACATGCGCCTGCCTGGATGCGGGATCTGCCAGTGATAGGCGGGCAAATTAATGATTTTTGGGAGCGTATTGCCTCCAGCCGCGAAGATATGACGAATCTGCTGTTGCAGTTCTACGAACCATCGCGCAAGTTCGCTTTGCAATTGGTGCAACTGATAGGTGGCGGCTTTTTGCAATTATTGCTGGTCGTATTCGTCGCCTTCTTCTTTTATCGTGACGGGACAGGTCTAGCCAGCGGCATAAAAAAAATCATGCACAAACTTGCCGGTGAATTGGGTTTGGAAATGCTGCATCTATCGTGCAGCACCATGAAAGCAGTAATGCTGGGCATTTTTGGCACGGCGGCAGCGCAGGCGTTAGTCGCGTTGCTTGGCTTTCTGGTTGCCGGAGCACCAGCGCCAATACTCCTGGCGGCGGCAACATTTTTTCTGTCTATTCTTCCGGTGGGACCACCGTTGATATGGGGCGGTGCGGCCTTGTGGCTGTATAGTCAGGGCGATACTGGTTGGGCTATTTTTCTGGGTCTGTATGGTTTGCTGGTTATCAGTAGCGTGGATAATGTACTCAAACCTATGCTTATCAGCCATTCCGCTCATTTGCCATTTCTGTTAATTCTGCTGGGTGTGCTGGGAGGGGCGTTGGCTTTCGGTTTCGTCGGCATTTTTCTTGGCCCGACCTTGCTGGCGGTTGGTTTGGCACTGATGCTGCATTGGATTGCCTCGCAAAAAGAGAAAGCATTGAACATCCCATGATAGAAACCGACCGCCTGATCGCTGTAGCACCTGAAAGCCCGCAAGAGGAGGCGCTGGAACGTGCGCTACGACCCAAGGCGCTCACCGAGTATGTCGGCCAGGAAAAAACGCGCGGCCAATTGGAAATTTTCATCAGCGCAGCGCGCGGCCGTAGCGAGGCGCTGGATCATGTGTTGCTGTTCGGCCCGCCAGGTTTGGGCAAGACCACGCTGGCGCATATTATCGCCAAGGAAATGGGCGTCAATCTGCGTCAGACCTCCGGCCCGGTGCTGGATCGCGCCGGTGATCTGGCGGCGCTATTGACCAATCTTGAACCTAATGATGTGCTGTTTATCGACGAGATTCACCGCCTGTCGCCTGTGGTTGAAGAAATTCTCTATCCGGCGATGGAAGACTATCGGCTGGACATCATGATTGGCGAAGGCCCGGCGGCGCGTTCAGTGCGGCTCGATCTGCCGCCATTCACGCTGGTTGGCGCCACCACGCGCGCCGGTATGCTGACCAACCCCTTGCGTGACCGTTTCGGCATCGTTGCACGCCTGGAGTTTTATACCTCGGAAGAACTGGCGCGTATCGTGCATCGTTCTGCCGGATTGCTGGAGGTTGCGCTACAAGATACTGGCGCACTGGAAATCGCCAAACGCTCACGCGGTACGCCGCGTATTGCCAATCGCCTGCTGCGGCGCGTGCGTGACTACGCGCAGGTCAAGGCCGATGGTATCGTGAGTTCTGATATCGCGGATGCCGCGCTGAAAATGCTGGATGTGGATAAGCTGGGCTTCGATGTGATGGACAGAAAATTGTTGCTGGCAGTACTGGAAAAATTTGGTGGTGGCCCGGTCGGGCTGGATAACCTGGCAGCGGCCATCGGTGAGGAGCGCGATACCATCGAGGACGTACTGGAGCCTTACTTGATTCAGCAGGGCTACCTGATGCGCACCCCGCGCGGGCGTGTCGCCACGCAGCAGGCATACCAGCATTTTGGCCTGCCGTTGCCCAAGAGTTTGCTAAACGCAACCTTGTGGAATGAATCAAATGGAAACTAGACAGAACCATAGCGCGTTGCGCAGAACTATAAGCGAGCTGCTTGTGTGCGAAAAGCCGCGGAACGAGCGACGAGACATACCGATTTGGTAGGCGAGGAGCGAGTGAGCACGCGACAAAGCAGACAAGTAGCGCAGCAGGTTTCTGGCAGTTTTCATTGGTCGGTAAGGGTCTACTACGAGGACACCGATGGCGGCGGCGTGGTCTACCACGCCAATTATTTGAAGTTTATGGAACGCGCGCGCACTGAATGGCTGCGCAGCCTCGGATTTGATCAAACTGAACTCAGGACAAAATTTGGAGTCCTGTTTGTAGTACGCAGGCTTAAGCTACAATATCGGCGCCCAGCGTGTTTTAATGATTCCCTTTCGGTTATCACCCAACTAGTCAAAACGGGACGCAGTTTGCTAGAGTTTCAACAAACCATACAGCGCAATGACGAGATACTGACGGAAGCCACCGTGGAAGTTGTCTGTGTCGATGCCGATCAATTCAAGCCAGTTGGCATACCCGCCCCAATTCGCAACACCATGAAAATGATGGAGCCTCAATAAATGTCCCCAATCGGTCCAACTACGGATATGTCCCTGTTTACCCTGCTTTCGGGCGCCAGCCTGCCGGTGCAACTGGTAATGGTGGTACTGTTACTGATCTCGCTGGTTTCCTGGTGGTACATCTTCATCAAAGTGTTCACAGTCAAGCGTGCTGACCGCGAGGCCGTCGATTTCGAGCATGATTTCTGGTCGGGCGGAGACCTTAACAAGCTATATGACGGGGTCACCGCAGGACGGCACAGGGCGCAGGGAATGGCCAGCATTTTTGAAGCTGGATTCAAGGAATACGCACGACTCAAGCGCCAGGGCGGGCTGGAAGTCAGCGACATTATGGAAGGCTCACGCCGTGCCATGCGCGCCACATACAACCGCGAGATGGACGAACTGGATGCGCATTTGCCATTCCTCGCCTCGGTTGGCTCAGTCAGCCCCTATATCGGCCTGTTTGGCACGGTGTGGGGCATCATGAACGCGTTCCGTGGCTTGGCTAACGTGGCGCAAGCCACCTTGGCGCATGTGGCACCGGGCATCGCCGAAGCGCTGATTGCGAC
>JADGRN010000156.1 GCA_017880825.1 Methylophilaceae bacterium
GCATTTTCAATGGGTTATCATAGCAAGTAGCATGCCGCTTTGCTTATACTAGGGGTGTGCACGATTTGCATCAAGTGAGTAAACAACAAATCTTGCAGTTTGTCGGTGTTTTGTTAACCGTCAGGCCGGATAGATTGCGCCCAGTATGCGTGGGCCAGCGGCGCCTGTCACTGCCGGCAGGTTGCCAGACTCTCCGTGCATGGTCTGCCTGGCCAGCCAGGCGAAGGCTACAGCTTCCACCCAGTCCACGCCGATGCCCAGATCGTCGGTCAGCCCAATTTTTGTGGGCTGCATCAATTGCTCTAGGCGTTGTACCAGCGCGAGGTTATGTGCGCCGCCGCCGCAGAGAAAAACTTCGTCCACCGCCGCACAATGTTGCGAAATAGCCATTGATATGGTGAGCGCAGTGAATTCAAGCAATGTGCGCTGCACATCAATGGCTGCATATTCGGGGCGAATATATTGCTCCAGCCACGCCATATGAAAAGTATCGCGACCGGTGCTCTTGGGTGGGGGTTCACGCAAAAATGGATGAGTCAGAACAGCTTCCAATAATTCTGTAATCACCCTGCCGGAAGCCGCCCACTGCCCGCCTTCGTCATGTGGTTTAGCCAGATGGCGCTGTGCCCAGGCATTCATCAGCAGATTGCCGGGGCCGCAATCAAAGCCGCGCACTTCACCTGATACCGGTAAATCAGTGAGGTTGGCGATGCCGCCGATATTGACGATGACGCGATGTGACTTTTCATTATGAAAAACGGCTTGATGAAAGGCCGGTACTAATGGCGCACCTTGACCACCGGCAGCAACATCCCGACTGCGGAAATCAGCTACTACAGTGATTGCGGTCAATTCGGCCAGTAAAGCGGGATTGCCGATCTGTAGCGTATAACCTAATTCTGGTCGATGCCTTATGGTTTGGCCATGACAGCCGATCGCCAGGATTTGAGAGGCCTCGACCCCGGCCTGTTTTAACAGACGGTGAACCGATTCGGCATAGGATCTGGCCAAAATATTGCCTAGTAGCGCGCTACGCTCCAGCTCATCAGCAGCGGATACATGCAGTGCCAGCAACGCGCTGCGCAAATCATCGTAATACGGTAGATAGCAGGTATGGAGCAGCTGGCAATGTTTACCATCAATAGCGGTCAGGACGGCATCAATACCATCCAGGCTGGTGCCGGACATCAGGCCTATGACTAGCTGGCTACTCATAATGGCTTTGAAGCCAAAACGACTAGTTAATCTAGCGAGGCCAGATTGCTGTCACGCAACAGGTCCAGTTGCGCCGTCAACGCAGTGCTACTGGCGTCGAACTCAGCGCGGCTGGCAGCTGGTATAGGCAGGGCAGCGGGCAATGCCACTTTTACTGGATCACGGTATTCACCATGTACCCGGACCTCATAATGTAGATGAGGGCCGGTGGCCAATCCGGTCATGCCGACAAAGCCGATGACTTCACCTTGCGTGACTTTCATGCCTTTGCGCAAACCTGAGGCAAAAGCTGACATGTGACCATAAACCGTGCTGATGCCATCCTGATGCTCAAGCATAATGACATTGCCATAGCCGTTGCCTATGCCAACAAAAGCTACAATGCCATCAGCTGTGGCCTTGATGCGGGTGCCTGTCGGTGCGGCATAATCCACGCCCTTATGCGCACGCCAGGTTTGCAGTATTGGATGAAAACGGGCGAGGGTAAAGCCGGAAGTGATGCGGGAAAACTCCAGCGGCGAGCGCAGGAAGGATTTGTGCAAACTTTTACCTTCGGGCGTGTAGTAGCTGGTATTGCCTGCAGCATCGCGGAACAGCACGGCGCGGTAAGTCTTGCCATTGTTAACAAACTCTGCGGCCTGTACCTGGCCAGTTTTGACCAGTTCGCCATTGTTATAGCTTGCTTCGTAAATTACCGTAAAGCGATCGCCCTTGCGCAGATCCATATGGAAATCGATATCGGAGGAGAAGATATCAGCGAGTTGGATGGCAACTGAATCAGGAATATTCGCTTCGTCCGTCGCAGCGAACAGTGAGCTGTTAATCGTGGCTGATTTCAGCATGCTGCGCTTTTCCACTGCCATCTGGCTATCTTGCGCCTGATAGCCGGAAGCCGTGCGCTGGATCGATAATACAGAATTCAGGTCGGTCTGATATTGCAGCGCCAGCAGTTCGCCGTTTTCCGTGGTCTGCGCCTGAATCGAGCGTCCCGGACGCAACTGTGAAGCCAGAGCACTGGCTTCGGGTGCGTGACGCAGGAATTCTATCGCTTCATCATTGCGGATGTTAAGCCGCGTTAACAAGCTGGAAAGAGTATCGTCCTTGCGTACCTTATCAGTTTGCCAAAACGCTTCAGTGGTATTGGTTTGTGGTGTGTTGGCCGCGACCTGGGGCAGCGCGATTTCTTCAATCACCGTAGAAATCGCGACGTCCTGCATGCTGGTCTGCGGAGCAATACCGAAGGCTGTCACGATCCCAAACAGCGGGATACTGGTCACGCCTAATAACCATCTTAGGCGCAGCTTTCGTTCTTGAGCTCGGGTGTTTTGCGCTAGAATGCCGTCTTTGTTATGTTGCACGGGCGCTTCCTCACTGTCTTTAGTTCAAGGGGGGAATGCTAACAGAAAACTTCCAAATAATGAAAGTCATAAATAAGGTTAAAAGTTAGGCGATGATGCAACCAAATGAAGCATTAGCGATTATCAAGCGTGGCGCAGATGAGCTGCTGGTGGAACATGAACTCGTAGAAAAACTTAAAAAAGACCAGCCTTTGCGCATCAAGGCAGGGTTCGACCCGACAGCGCCGGATTTGCACTTGGGCCATACCGTGCTTTTGAACAAGCTGCGCCAGTTTCAGGATCTGGGGCACCGGGTATTTTTCCTGATTGGCGATTTCACCGGCATGATAGGTGACCCAACAGGTAAAACGGCTACGCGGCCGCCGCTAACAGCAGAACAAGTGCAAGAAAACGCAAAGTCTTACACAAGCCAAGTGTTCAAGATATTAAAGCCTGAACTAACCGAGGTTGTTTTTAATTCAACCTGGTTGAATAAGCTGGGGGCTGCAGGCATGGTAAAGCTCGCTGCTACGCATACGGTAGCGCGCATGCTGGAGCGGGATGATTTCAGCAAGCGCTACAAAGGTAATCAGCCGATTGCCATTCACGAATTTCTCTACCCTTTATTACAGGGATACGACTCAGTCGAATTGAAAGCCGACCTTGAACTGGGCGGCACCGACCAGAAATTCAATCTATTAATGGGCCGCGAATTGCAGAGGCATTTTGGGCAAGCACCCCAGTGCGTCCTCATCATGCCGTTGCTGGAAGGTCTGGATGGCGTCAACAAGATGTCCAAGTCGCTGGGCAATTACGTTGGCATCAATGAGTCGCCGCAGGAGATTTTCGGCAAATTGATGTCGGTGTCTGATGATTTGATGTGGCGTTATATAGAACTGCTGTCTTTCGAGTCATTGCAAACCATCCAACAGTGGAAGGCTGAAGCAGAAGCTGGTGCCAACCCGCGCAATATCAAAGTGCGTTTCGCACAAGAGATTGTCACGCGCTTTCACAGCAAGATGGCCGCTGAGTCAGCTTTGGCCGATTTTGAAGCGCGTTTTCAAAAAAGGGCTATTCCAGACGACCTGCCCGAAGTCAACGTGCAGTCAACCGCAGAAAAGCTGCCGGTAGCCCAATTATTAAAACAGGCGGGCCTGGTTACCAGCACATCCGAAGCGCTGCGTATGATCGAACAGGGCGCCGTAAAATTGGACGGCGAAAAAATCACGGACAAAGGACTAACTCTTGCACGCGGTGTTACTGTGGTTGCTCAAGTTGGCAGACGAAAATTTGTTAAAGTGAAGATTGTATAAGTTTTTTCAACTTTAGCTCTTGACCGTCTCCAATGGCTCTGTATAATGCGCTCCTCTTGTTGAAGACGTAGCGATACGAGCCGCAAGAAAAGCAACACCCGCTCTTTAACAATTTGAACAATCGATAGGTGTGAGTGCTTGTGGAAGAGGCGGTCACCGGATGGTTGATGCTAACGGTTAAACGTGACGCGTTGATTGCAGAAGGATGACACTCGAGATACAAGTCTTTACACCTTGAATGAGATAAGAAGTTAAGAGGCATGCAGAGATGCATGGCAACACAACCTTAGATTCATTTGAGAGAATAAAGCAAAAGCGACATACCGACCTTCGCAAGAGGGTCACAAGTAATAGTTAGGA
>JADGRN010000157.1 GCA_017880825.1 Methylophilaceae bacterium
GCAGGATTTATCGCAGCGACCGGGATGGTGCGCTATTACTGGATTTTGACTCGACGGGCGCCATTTCGGTCAGGCAATGGCGTCAGGAGGCCCAGCGCTACTGGCAAGATGTTCCTGCGCTTGCCGAAAATGGCACCGCAGGATAAAGTAACGCCACTTTCGAATATTAGGAGAACGTCTCGTGTGGCAGATTATTCAAGCGGCAGGTTGGCCAATTTGGCCGCTGATTCTTGCTTCAGTCATCTCACTGGCCATTATTGCTGAGCGTTTCTGGACATTACGCAGCGAGGCGGTCGCACCCAGAGCATTGTTGCCTGAAGTGCAGAAATGGCTGGCGCAGGGCGGCGTGACCAAGGAAACTATTGCGCGGCTGGAACAACATTCGCCGCTGGGCCAGGTCTTCGCCAGTGCGCTGCGTAACGTGGACAGCAGCCGCGAAGTGATGAAGGAAGCCATCGAAGAGACTGCCCGTGCGGTGATTCACGACTTGGAACGCTACCTCACCACACTCGGCACGATTGCCACAGTAAGCCCGCTGCTCGGTCTGCTGGGCACGGTAATCGGCATGGTTGAATTGTTCGGTGCCTTCACCGCGACCGGCCATGACGTGGCTCAATTCGCCCGCGGTATTTCGGTGGCGCTGTACAACACGGCCATGGGTATTGTGGTGGCGGTGCCCAGCATGATTTTCTACAATCATTTTCGTGCCAGAGTGGACAGCCTGGTAGTGGAGATGGAGCAGCAGGCAATCAAGCTGGTGGAAATTATTCATGGCGATCGCAAGTAAAGGCTTAAGTAATGAATTTTCAGCGCGGTAAAAAGCACGCAAGTCTGGAATTGAACCTGGTTCCATTGATTGACGTACTGTTGGTGATCATTATTTTTCTGGTGGTGAGTGCGACTTTTTCGCGCATCAGCGAACTGCAAATCAACCTGCCGACCGCCGATGCCAGCGCGCCACTGGATAAGCCGGCGGTGATCGATGTGGACGTGGATGCCGGCGGCCATTATCTAGTCAATAAAAGCAATGTAGCCGATCGCACCGTGGCTGGTCTGACACAGGCCTTGCAGAGAGCCGGCGCCAACGCCAAAGAACCCACGGTGGTGATCAATGCCGATGCCAACACGACCCATCAGTCGGTAATCAACGTGATGGAAGCAGCGCGTCAGGTGGGTTATACACATATCACCTTCGCTACTCAGATCAAATCTGGTTCCTGATGCGGCTATACGCCGCGTAGCATGTCGAAGTCAGCACTCTCCAAACTCCCCCACTCCCCCAGCGCCAAAACACTCTACCTGCGCCTACTGAGCTATGCTTGGCGCTATTGGGCCACGTTTGTCGCCAGCGTAGTCGCACTGGCAGTCTATTCTGCTACCAATACCGGCTTTCTTGCCACCATCAAACTGGTGACCGATAAAGGTTTCGTGCATCAGGATCCGCAGCAAATCAGCTTGCTGCCGTGGATGTTGTTTGGCTTGCTGTTTGTGCGCGCGCTTGCCGGCTTTGTTTCAGTATTCGGCATGCGCTGGATAGCGCGGCGCGTGGTAGAAAATTTGCGGCTGGATGCATTCCGGCGCCTGATGACACTACCGGTTCATTTCTTCGATGCCCAGTCTGCGGGTATTATCACCTCCAAGGTTACTTACGACACCGAGCAGATGGCCAAGGTCTCGACCAACGTGGCCATCAGTGCCGTGCGCGACACGCTGACTATTTTGGGCATGATTGCCTACATGCTTTATCTGGATTGGCGATTGACCCTGATTTTTGCGGTGATGGCGCCATTGATGATCTTTTATTTGCAGGGCATGACGCCCAAGTTGCGCAAAGCCGGCAAAAGCGTGCAGCAATCGGTGGGTGACATGACGCAGGTATTGGAAGAGGCGGTAAGCGGGCAGCGCATGGTGAAGATTTTTGGCGGCCAGGATTACGAATATCAGCGTTTCTCCAAGGCGGCGGCGAAAAACCGGCAGATGCAGATCAGGTTGGGGCGCATCTCCGGCATTAACAGCATGGTGGTGGAAATCCTCGCCGCAATCGCTTTGGGGCTGGTGGTTTACTATGCTGTGGGCAAATTCAGCGCCGGTGAGTTCGCCGCTTTTATCGGGGCTTTGCTGATGCTGATTGCGCCAGTAAAAAGCTTGACCGGCCTCAACGAAGACATCCAGGTGGGCGTAGCGGCCGCGCAGAGTGTGTTTACCCTGATCGACACCCCGGCAGAAGTCGATGACGGAGACAAAACCGTCAACCGCGTGCGTGGAGAAATTGAGTTTCGCAGTGTCGGGCTGCATTACGAAAATGCCAAGCGTCCGGCGCTGAGAAATTTGAGCTTTACCGTACAGCCTGGCGAGAAATTGGCACTGGTGGGGCGTTCCGGCGGCGGCAAGACCTCGCTGGTGAATTTGTTGCCGCGCTTCTATGAGTTGCAGCAAGGGCTGGTGCTGCTCGATGGCATGGATATACGGGCGATGACCTTGAAAAATCTGCGCCAGCAATTCGCCCTGGTGAGTCAGGATGTCATCCTGTTTAACGATACCGTATTCAACAACATTGCTTACGGCGTTTTGCGCGGCGTTAGCGAAGCCGAAGTGATTGCTGCGGCAGAGGCGGCGCATGCCTGGGAATTTATACAGCAATTGCCGAATGGCTTGCAAAGCGAAATTGGCGACCGCGGCGTGCGCCTCTCCGGCGGGCAGCGGCAGCGCCTGGCAATTGCGCGTGCCATTCTCAAGGACGCGCCTATCCTGTTGCTGGATGAAGCCACTTCGGCGCTGGATACCGAATCCGAGCAGCACGTGCAGGCAGCGCTGGATGAACTGATGCGAAATCGTACGACCATTGTTATCGCTCATCGTCTATCGACTATTGAAAATGCAGACCGTATTCTGGTCATGGAGCAAGGCCAGATTGTCGAAAGTGGCAGCCATGCAGAGTTGCTCGCACAAGGCGGTCACTATACCAAGCTCTACCAAAAGCAGTTCCACTAGCCATGCCTCGGCCAGATAGCCATTGGCTGCAACAACAGTGGTATCGCGTAAGCGTCTGGCATCTGGGTTTATTGCCTGTTGCCGCTTTGTTCTGGCTGCTTTCCGGCCTGCGGCGCTTGTTTTACAAGCTTGGCTTACTGCATTCACACGAACTTGCAGTGCCGGTGATCGTGGTTGGCAATATCAGCGTTGGCGGCACCGGCAAAACACCGTTGGTGATTTGGCTGGTTGATTGGCTCAAACAACAGGGCTTACGCCCCGGTATTATCAGTAGGGGCTTTGGCGGAAATGCTAATGCTTCGCTCCCTGTTGATGCCAAGAGTAATCCTTTAATAGTTGGTGATGAACCCGTGTTGCTGGCGCGTCGCACGCAATGCCCGGTCTGGGTGGGGCGCAACCGTGTAGCCGCTGGCAGGGCGCTGCTGACAGCACACCCGGATTGCAATGTGCTGATCAGCGACGACGGTCTGCAGCATTACGCTTTGCTGCGAGATGTGGAAATCGCAGTAGTGGATGGCAGTCGGGGTTTTGGCAATGGCTGGTTGCTGCCGGCGGGACCGTTGCGTGAGTTACCAGCGCGCCTGAAAACAGTTGATGCAGTAGTGAGCAATGGTGGAAAATCGTTAGCGGGCACATTGGCAATGCAGCTCAAAAGCATAGGCTTCCATAATGTGCTTGAGCCAACAAAAACCGCCACAGCCGCTGATTTCTCCGGGCTGCGCCTGCATGCGGTAGCGGGCATCGGCAACCCGCAATGTTTCTTTGAGCAATTGCGTAGCATGGGCCTGGACTTTGAGTCTCAAGCCTATCCTGATCACCATGCTTTTCAGCCTGCCGATTTGCAAATCGCGGATGCCGAAGCGATACTGATGACGGAAAAAGATGCGGTGAAATGTATGGCGTTTGCCCAGCCGCACTGGTGGTATCTGCAGGTGGATGCGGAAGTGGACGAAATACTGGGGCAACGCATCCTGCAAAAATTACGCAATTTAGGAAGGATTTGATATGGATGTAAAGTTGCTGGAAATTCTGGTCTGCCCAATTTGCAAAGGGCCCTTGCTATACAGGAAAGCCGAGCAGGAGCTGATCTGTCGCCCCTGTCGTCTGGGCTATCCGGTGAAAGATGATATTCCGGTGATGCTGGAAGATGAGGCGCGCAAGCTGCCTGCGGAGGAAGAGGTTTAATATCGTGGGCTTTAAGGTTGTCATCCCGGCGCGCTATGCCTC
>JADGRN010000158.1 GCA_017880825.1 Methylophilaceae bacterium
GTCGGCCAGGATTTTCCCTAACAACTGCGCACACTTATCCAATGTAATATTTTCATCATGCGTACCCATCTCAGCTTTGCTGTATGGAGTAAAAATAGGCTCAGGCAGCCTGGAGGCTTCCTGCAAACCAGCGGGCAACTGGATGCCGCACACTGTGCCGCTGGCTTTATATTCTTTCCAGCCGGAGCCTGCCAGGTAGCCACGCACAATCGCCTCGATTGGCAATGGCTTGAGCTTTTTCACCACCAGCGCACGCCCACCCAACTGCGCTTTTTCTGCAGGATCGCGCACCACGGTATCGGGATCAATGCCGGTCAGGTGATTAGGAATGATGTGCTTGAGCCTATCAAACCAGAAATTGGCGATTTCGGTGAGTACCGTGCCCTTGTCAACGATCGGGGTGGGCAACACCACATCAAAGCCAGACAAACGGTCGGTCGTCCCCAGCAGCATCTTGTCGCCACCGAGATCATAAATATCGCGCACCTTCCCTCGATTGATCATCGGCAGGCTTTTGATGCTGGTGTTTAATAAGGGCTTGCTCATCTTTTTTCTCTGACTCTACACAAACTGGCTGAGGTTGAATTATAAACTACCGGGTGCTCTGAAAAATTTCCCTTTGTGAGCCTCACTTGGTCAATGCCATAAACAGCTCAGGTAATTTTTCGGGCAAACGCTGCACGTGATCTATCACCGTGTAGTGACTGCCGAAGATGTCGCTCACATATTCATCGGCTTTGGGATCAAGGTTGATGCAATAGGTGTAGATACCTTGCCGATCCAGTTCCTGTACCGCCTTGTGCGCATCCTTGATGAGCAGGCGTGCATCCTTGGCATCGATATCGGACGGCTCGCCATCGGTCAGGATCAACATCAACTTCTTGTCCGCTTTTCGACTTTCCAGGTAGTGTGCGGCATGACGCATGGCAGCACCCATGCGGGTAGAGTAGCTTGCCTCCATGCCGGCAAGCCTGGCCTTCACCTGGTCGTCCCACTGCTCGCTAAAGCCCTTAATGTGGAGATAACGCACCTCGTGCCGGGTGTTGGAATGGAAACCACCGATAGCAAATGGGTCGCCTAATGTATCTATGGCCCAAGCCAGCAATGACACTGCCTCCTGGCTCAATTCAAGTATCGTTTGCTCACTACCGGCGGCCTTCTCACCAAGCGATTCGGATAAATCCAGCAGTATCATGACGGCAATATCACGCCCATCATTCCTGTGGCTCATATTGATACGTGGGTCAGGCGTCGCGCCACTCTTGTAGTCAATCAACGAACGCAAAGCGACATCCAGATCCAGCTCACTGCCTTCTTCCTGATAACGAATACGCACTTTGTTCTGTGGTTTGAGCAAATCCAGCATGCGTTTCAGGCGCTTGGCCAGTGCCTCGTGCTTGAGCAGCAGCTTGTCAATATCAGCAGGATTGCCCGGCGGATGCAGCGATTCATACACGCTCACCCAGTCAGGCCGGTAGCTCTGGGTGTTGTAATCCCACTCGTGATAATGACGTGGCGGCAAACCTTTGGCCTCTTGCTCCACTGCGGCCTGCCTGCGTTCTTCGAACATCTCTTCATCGTCGCTCTGTTCGTGATAACGCCACATGTGGCGATTATCGTCACGGTAATCCACCTCGGTATCCTTGAAATGTATCCTGGGCAGTTGATCGCTTTGCAGATGAGTCTTGGCAATAAAAAACACCGCCAGATCGGCCATCTGTTGCGTGTTGGATTCGCCCTGTTGCATCGCGGCATGGAAGCGCCGCGCGAACTCGATCACATCAGGATTCTTGTAAGGATGATTCTTATCCAGCATGGCGCGGGAAATCATGGCAATGCGATGACGTATCGCCGATTCTTTTTGCGGGTCGCAAGCGTCTTCAGCCGGTGTTGGGTGCAGCGCCATGAATATGCGACGCAGCCCAGGGTATTCGCGCATCGCCAGACATTCAACCCGTGAGTCTTCAAAGAACTCAATTGCCATGCGTTGGAATGGGCTGTAATTGTCGGCAAAAATGGGTTCAGTCCAGCGTCTATGACCAGCGATATGTGCCAGCAGCGCACGGTAGCGGTCGATGCCGGTCACCCCTCTGGCATCGTCATACACATCCGGCAGGCGTATGCCTAGCTTGTCGTAGTAAGGAACGGGCTTGCGCAACTCATCAAAACCCAGCGAATACGGCACGAAGTAATCACTGTCCTGCCACAGGCCGCGCAAATACATATCCAGCTTGCGTTCGTTATCAGTCAGCAGCGTCCCACGCCGCTCGCTCTGTAGCATGGCGCGACTATCTGCCGACTGCAGGCCGAAAAAGTCGCGCTGGCGCTCAGGGTGGTCGTTGTAATTGCGGATGCCATATTGCACCCAGGTCTTCAGCCCTTGAATGGAAAGCTGGCTGACCAGATAAGGCGCTTTATTGAAGAACTCAGGCAGGCCTGGGCTGGCAAAAGTCGTGTGAATACCGTGGATAGAGCCAGTGGTCTTATCCATAAAATCCACTACCAGATCAAGATAGTCCTGCATCAGCTTTTGTGAATGCAGTCGGCGCGCTACTGCAGCCAAACTCTGCAGGAATGAGGCTATCGCCTTACCATTGGGTGAGCGACCCATTTTGTGGATGACGCTCATAATCGCAGGTAATGATGACTCCCCTAAAGAAGCGGCTGCAGACGGCCACTGTTCAAGAAAAATAAGCACAGGCTCTACGCCCCGCCCCATCTTGTCCAGGAATCTCGCCTGCTCCAGATAGGCCTTGATGCCATCGTTCGAGAGTGCCTTCAGCGCCTCCGTCATGCACGCCTCAAACACCTCCTTTACCTTGGGGAAGCCGCTATCCAGCTGTGTCCAGTACGATTGCATCTTGGCATTAAAGACTGGAGTTTCCATGACCATTATTGGCTGATCAGCATCTAGTCGAAAATCGCGTCGATAGCATGATCCAGCGTGTCGCGAATATCCGCATCGTCGGTGATCGGACGCACCATCGCCATGCGGCAGGCCTCGCGCGGGGAAACACCCGCTTTTATCAAAGTCGCTGCATACACCAGCAAGCGCGTTGAAATGCCTTCATCCAGGCCATGTCCCTTCAAGTTACGCGCGGCGATGCCGATTTTTACCAGCCTGGATGAGAGCTCGTCATCTATGCCGGCTTCCTTGGCCAGAATAGTCACCTCAAGCTTGGCCGGAGGATAATCAAAATCGAATGCAGTAAAGCGCTGCTTGGTAGACTGCTTCAAATCCTTGAGCAGGCTCTGATAGCCAGGGTTATATGAAATCACCATCTGGAAATCCGGGTGTGCAGCAACCAACTCCCCCTTCTTATCCAAAGGCAAGGTGCGACGATGGTCGGTCAGGGGGTGAATCACCACCGTGGTGTCTTGTCGTGCTTCGACGATTTCATCCAGATAGCAAATTGCACCATGGCGCGCTGCCAGAGTCAGCGGACCATCCAGCCAGCGTGTGCCATTAGCATCAAGCAGATAGCGCCCGACCAAATCGGACGCGGTCATATCTTCGTTACAGGCTACGGTGATAAGCGGCTTACCCAGCTTCCATGCCATATGCTCAACAAAACGCGATTTCCCACATCCGGTAGGACCTTTCAGCATCACTGGCAAACGCGCAGCATAAGCAGCCTGGTAAAGCGCCAGCTCGTTTCCTTGTGCCTGGTAGTAGGGTTCGTCCTTGATCAGGTACTGTTTGATATCAAACTGATTACTCATGATTTTCTCGCCTCGCGGTCTGTCCCGACTAAAATTACGATGAAAAAGAACCCCTACTGGAGATGGTCGCAGGGGCTTTTCCTATCGCCAACTAAAAGCGGAGAACCCGGGCTATTTATGAACGCCCAACTTTTCACGCCAGCCGGGATACAACTTATCGGCATCACCGGGAAAAGATTCAAACGCACGTGCAAATTCCTTGTGTTCCTTGGCAAACTCGATTGGATCGGCGCCAGCCTTCCAGCACTCGTAAGACTGGCGCAGAGAAATCGCACCGGCGGCAGGGCTGTCAATATGACCATATGCGCCACCACCGGAGGTGTTGATTACGTTACCGTGGCCAAGATTTTCGAAGAACCCAGGCAAACGTAAGGCGTTCATGCCGCCAGAAATAATCGAAGTGGTCGGCTTCATGCCATACCACTTC
>JADGRN010000028.1 GCA_017880825.1 Methylophilaceae bacterium
AGGTTGGCGTAGATCGCAGTTGGACGCGTATACCAGAAACCGATCAGCAGATAGGACACCAGCCCCACGGCTTCCCAGCCGAAGAACAACTGCATGAAGTTGTTGGCCATCACCAGCATCAGCATGGAGAAAGTGAACAGCGAGATATAGCTGAAAAAGCGACTGTAGCCGGGGTCTTCACTCATATAGCCCACGGTATAGATATGCACCATGAGCGAAATAAAAGTCACCACCAGCATCATCACCGCGCTGAGCTTATCAATCAGGAAGCCCACTTCAAAGCTGGTGGCGCCACTGGTCAGCCAGGTATATACCGCGCCGTTGAACATGTGCCCTTGCAATACATCAGCAAACACATAAGCAGACAAACCGAATGAGGCAGCGACGCCCGCAATGGTGAGCCAGTGGGCAGATGCGCGCGGCAGCATGCGGCCAAACAGGCCGACTATTACTGCCGCAATCAACGGCAGCAGGGGGATCAGCAGATAGATTTTTTGCATCCCGTTCATCAGCCTTTCAGACTATCCAGATCATCAACATTAATCGTCTTCAGGCTTCTGAACAGCACCACCAGAATCGCCAGGCCTATCGCCGATTCGGCAGCAGCCACGGTCAGGATGAAGAACACGAACACCTGACCTGCGGTGTCATTCAGATAGTGCGAGAAGGCAATGAAATTGATGTTCACCGCCAGCAGCATCAGCTCAATCGCCATCAGCAGAATGATGACGTTCTTGCGGTTAAGGAAGATGCCGACCACGCTGATGGCAAACAATAGCGAACCCAGAATCAGATAGTGCGACAAACCGACCATCAGCCTTGCTCCTTGTTATCAGGCGCCTGTGTCGGCTCTTTAAACGACTGCATGCTGACCATGCGCACGCGGTCAGCACGCTTGATGTTTATCTGGTCAACCGGATTGATATATTTTGAGTCCTTGCGCCGGCGTAAGGTCAGCGCAATAGCAGCAATCATGGCAACCAGCAGCACCACGGCAGCCAGTTCAAAAGGCAGCAGGTAATCGGTGTAAAGCTGGCGGCCAAGTTCAGCGGTATTGCTGTAGCCGGCAGGATGCGGCACCGGTGCGCTGACACGATCCAGGCCAAAATGCTTGGCGCCGAGCACCATAATCATCTCTGCACACATAAACCCACCAACAATGAGTGCTGGAATGATGGCTTCCCAGAAACCTTCTTTTAGTTTCTCCAGATTGATATCCAGCATCATCACCACGAACAGGAACAGCACCATCACCGCGCCGACATACACCAGCACCAGCACAATGGCGAGGAATTCAGCCTCCAGCATCAGCCAGATGCCTGCTGTGGTAAAAAAGGCCAGCACCAGGAACAAGGCGGCATGCACCGGGTTGCGCGCGGTGATCACGCGCAGGCCTGCGAACAGCAATATCGCGGCGAGGGAGTAGAAAACGTAGTCTTGAAAGATCATCGGTTTTTATTCTGCTTATTCGTTATAGGCATCACTATCGGTATTTTGCTGCTATCTATACTTTGCATCTGCGGCACGGTCAGCTGCAATCTGCGCTTCGTATTTGTCACCCACCGCCAGCAGCATGTCCTTGGTATAGAGCAAATCACCGCGCTTTTCGCCGTGGTAATCGAAAATACGGGTTTCGACGATGGAATCGACCGGGCAGGATTCCTCGCACAGGCCGCAGAAGATGCACTTGGTCAGGTCAATATCGTAGCGCGTGGTGCGGCGCGTGTTGTCTTCGCGCTGCTCGGACTCGATGGTAATCGCCAGCGCCGGGCATACTGCTTCGCATAGCTTGCAAGCGATGCAGCGTTCTTCGCCATTGGGGTAGCGACGCAGCGCGTGTAAGCCGCGAAAGCGCGGCGACATTGGCGTGCGCTCTTCCGGATACTGGATGGTGATCTTGCGCGCAAACAAGTAGCGCCCGGTGAGCGCCATGCCTTTGAGCAATTCCACCAGCATCAGGCTGGAAAACGCATATTTTATCTTGTTCAACATATAACAAGCTCCGCAAAACACCCGAGCGACGGGAGTGCAAGGCGCAAATCAAAGTCAGAACCGGAGTTTACAAAGGAGTAAATGAGGATTCTGGCTTTGGTTTGTAACGCAGCAATCGTGAGCGAAGTATTTTGCATACATTGGCCTCAATGGAACAGGTAAGCCAGCGGCGTCTGCATGAGACCACCAACGACGACGATCCACACCAGCGTGATGGGGATGAACACTTTCCAGCCCAGACGCATGATCTGGTCGTAACGGTAGCGCGGAAACGTGGCGCGGAACCACAGCATGAAGAACAGCATAAATGCCACTTTAAGCAGCAGCCACGGGAAACCATCCGGCAGGAACGGCAGCGGTGACAGCCAGCCGCCAAGGAACATCAGTGCAGCCAGCGTGCACACCAGTATCATGTTGGCATATTCGGCGAGGAAGAACATCGCGAACGCCATGCCGGAGTATTCGACGTGGAAACCGACGATCTCCGATTCGCCTTCGGCCACGTCAAACGGCGCACGGTTGGTTTCGGCCACGGCGCTGATGAAATAGACAATGAACAATGGGAACAGGGGCAGCCAATACCACTGCCAGAAGCCGCCGGACTGTGCCAGCACGATTTTGCCCAGATTCAGGCTGCCGGCAGACATCAGCACACCGACCAACGCGAAACCCATGGCGATTTCATACGAGACAATCTGCGCAGCGGAACGCAGGCTGCCCAGGAATGCATATTTGGAATTGGAGGCCCAGCCGGCGATGATGACGCCATACACTCCGATCGAGGTCATGGCCAGGATATACAGCAGGCCAGCGTCAATATTTGCCAGTATCAAATTCAGATCAAACGGCACCACCGCCCAGGCAGCGAGGGCCGGAGCCATAGCCAGCACCGGGCCGAGAAAGAAAAGGAATTTATTCGACGCCGTGGGCTGAATGATTTCCTTGAACAGCAGCTTGACACCATCGGCAATCGGCTGCAACAGGCCAAAATAGCCCACGCGATTAGGCCCTATGCGCACTTGCATGTAGCCGATGACTTTACGTTCAGCCAGGGTCAGGTAAGCCAAAGCACCCATCAGCGGCAAGACAATCGCAATAATTTTTATAATTGTCCACGAGGTCAATATAAATGCAGCCCACCAGCTTTGATGCTGTAGCCAAGTCATTATGGGCTCAAAAAATTCCATTAGCTGACCACTTCCTGACTTATTCGCTCTACTGTAATCTCACCCATCAGGTCACCCAGACCAACCGTGGCAACGTTTGCAGCGGCGACACGCACACAACCGAGCGGTACGTGGTTATCCAGTTTTGCTGTGAGCGTTGCGCTGCCTGCGCCCTGCCTGACAACGACCCGATCGCCATCCTGCAGGCCAAACTTGGCCAACTGTTCGCTATTCATTGCCGCCACAGGTTTGGCGCTATATTTGGCTTTTTGTAACGGCGGCGAGCGGCGCACCACGCTATCTGATTGATATTGCGGCACTTCGCCGATACGGCACAACACCCCGGATTTTATTTTGATTTTGATATCGCCCAACTCGCGCAAGTTGTTGTTGAGGCGGTCCCACACCACTTTCGAAGGCTTTTCGCCGCCGAATATTTCGGTTTTAACCTGCTCAGTATTGTCAAATTCAAAACCGCTGAATCCCAAGGTATTGCCCAGCACGCGCAATACCTTCCAGCCCGGGCGGCACTCACCCAGTGGCTTGGTCACCGCAGTGAAGCTCTGCACGCGGCCTTCCATGCTCATGAAAGTGCCGGAGGTCTCGGTGAATGGCGCAATCGGCAGCAGCACATGTGCATTTTTCAGAGCATCCGATTTGTAAGCGGTGAGCGCCACCACACACGCGGCCTGCTCCATCGCTTGACCTGCCTGTGCCGCGTTGTGGCAATCCAGCTCAGGCTCCACATTCACCAGCAGATACGCCTTGCGCGGTGATTCCAGCATGGTTCTGGCATTCAGGCCGTTGTCGTCGGGCAGCACACCAATCAGGTTGGCGCCGACGCTGTTGGCCGCTGCCGAGAGTACGCCGAAAGTCGCACCACACAGCGAGGCTATGGCCTCAGCCAAACTGAATATCTCGGAATAACGCGGATGATGCTGAGACAGGTTGCCCAGGAACACCGCCGAACGCGGGCTGATCAAATCGTAATCCTTACCCAGACCCGCCAGGCTCTCGGCCATGGCCTGGCTGTTGTCCCATACCTCGACGCCTTCCAGCAACTGGTTAAGCGCGGGTGGCAGGCGCAAGGAAAGCCGCTGCAAGCCGGACATGGCCTTGAGTATCTGCGACAGCACGTTGACCATGTCATTCGGTGCGCATATCGCCTTGTTGGCCACTTTCATCAACGGATCATCATCCAGCGGATTCACCAGTGACAACTCTGCACCATTGGCCACCGCTTTGCGCAAGCGTCGGCTTAACAAGGGATGCTCATTGCGCAGGTTGCTGCCCACTACCAGTACGCGATCCAGCTCCTGCAAATCAGGGATATTGCAGCCCATCCAGATGACGCCCATACGTCTGCCATCCAGGCGGAAATCACTGTGGCGCAGACGGTAATCCAGGTTGCCGCTGCCTAGACCCTGCGCCAGCTTCTTCGCCAGATAGGCTTCTTCCATGGTGCTATTGGGTGACACCAGTATGCCTATCTGCTCGCCACCCTGCTTTTCGGCAATTTCCTTGAGATGACTGGCGGCAAATTCCAGCGCGGTTTTCCAGTCGGTCTCATGCCATTCGCCATGATGCTTGATCATCGGCACCGTGAGGCGATCCGAGCTGTTCAGACCTTCGTAAGAGAATCTATCCCGGTCAGACAGCCAGCATTCGTTGATGGATTCTTTCTCGCGCGGCAGCACGCGCATCACGCGATTGTCCTTGATCTGCACTTCGATGTGCGAACCCAAGCCGTCATGCGCGGCAATCGAGGGGCGGCGTGTCAGTTCCCAACTGCGGGCAGAGTAGCGGAACGGCTTGCTGGTCAGCGCGCCAACCGGACACAGATCGATAATGTTGCCAGACAGCTCGGATTCCACGCTCTTGTCGACATAAGCCGAAATTTCGGCATGTTCACCGCGACCCAGCATGCCCAGTTCCATCATGCCGCCGACTTCCTTGAGGAAGCGCACACAGCGCGTGCACTGGATGCAGCGCGTCAAGTCGGTGGAGATCAGCGGACCGATATTCTTGTTCAGCACCACGCGCTTTTCTTCGGTGTAGCGCGAGCCGCTGGCGCCATAGGCCACAGCCAGATCCTGCAACTCACACTCGCCGCCCTCGTCGCAGATCGGGCAATCCAGCGGGTGGTTAATCAGCAAAAACTCCATCACGCTTTTCTGTGCCTGCACGGCGAACTCGGAGCGCGTAAAAATCTTCATGCCATCGACTACCGGCGTGGAACAGGCGGGCAATGGCTTTTGAAATTTATCGACCTGCACCAGGCACATACGGCAGTTGGAGGCGACCGATAATTTCTTGTGATAGCAGAAACGCGGAATGGCGATGCCGAGCTTGTCTGCCGCATCGATAATCGTCGTGCCGTGGTCGACTTCGAGTTCTACGCCATCAATTTGTATATGCAACATGATCTATTCCGCCAGCCGCTTATCCATTAACCATGGACTTGCCATGCTGGATGTAATATTCAAACTCTGGCCGGAAGTGTTTGATAAAGCTCAATACCGGCACCGCCGCAGCATCCCCCAGCGCGCAAATGGTGCGGCCGGAAATATTGTGGCTGACATCAGTCAGCAAAGCCAGATCTTCCATCTTGCCCTGCCCTTCAACAATGCGCTTGACCACGCGATACAGCCAGCCGGTGCCTTCACGGCAAGGCGTGCATTGACCGCAGGATTCTTCGAAGAAAAAGTAAGAAAGCCGCTTTAGCGCCTTCACCATGCAGGTAGTTTCATCCATCACTATCATGGAGCCCGCACCCAGGCTGGAACCGGCTTTGGCCAAGCCATCGTAGTCCATGGTCGCGCCCATGATGGCGGCTGCCGGCATGACCGCAGTCGAAGGCCCGCCGGGAATCACTGCCTTGAGCTTGCGGCCTTTCCACACGCCACCGGCCATTTCCAGCAATTCGGGGAACGGGATGCCCATATTCACCTCAAAATTGCCCGGCTTTTCAACATGGCCGGACACAGAAAAAATCTTGGTGCCGCCGGAATTGGCCACACCCAGCGCCTCAAACGCTTCACCGCCATGCTGCAAAATCCAGGGAATCGAGGCGAAGGACTCGGTATTGTTGACCGTAGTCGGTTTTCCAAACACGCCATAACTGGCCGGGAACGGCGGCTTGAAGCGCGGCTGGCCTTTTTTTCCTTCGATCGATTCAATCAGCGCGGTTTCTTCGCCGCAGATGTAGGCGCCATAGCCATGCGCCGCATACAGGTCGAAGCTGAAATTGGTGCCGAACAGGTTTTCGCCCAGATAACCGGCGGCGCGCGCCTCATCCAGCGCGGCTTCAAAAAATTGGTAATCTTCCCAGATCTCGCCATGAATGTAGTTGTAACCGACGCGCGTACCCATGGTGTAAGCCGCAATTGCCATGCCCTCGATGATCTGGTGCGGGTTATAGCGAATGATGTCACGGTCTTTGAAGGTGCCCGGCTCGCCTTCATCACTATTGCAAACCAGATACTTGATGCCATCGAAATAGCGCGGCATGAAGCTCCATTTGAGGCCGGTGGGGAAGCCCGCTCCGCCGCGGCCACGCAGACCGGATAGCTTGACCTGGGTGATAATGTCGGTAGCTTTGACCTTGGTAGTGACGATACGCTTGAGTTCGGCATAGCCGCCCAGCCTGATATAACTGTCCAGCGTGTGCGGATCGGGCTGACCCAGGGTGCGTAAACAGACTTCGTTGATTGACGTTGCCATTATTTCAGCCCATCCAGAATCTCGTCGACTTTTTCCGGCGTCAGATACTCGTACATTTTGGTATTGTTGATGTGAAACAGCGGCGCGCCACCACAAGTCCCCATGCACTCGCCTTCTTTCAGCGTGAACTTGCCGTCCGGCGTGGTCTCGTTGAAACCAATACCGAGGCGCTTGTTGAGGTGATCCACAATCACATCGCAATCACGCAGCATGCAGGAAATATTGGTGCAGACGGTGATCTTGTATTTACCCAGCGGCTCCAGCTGAAACATACTGTAGAAGGTAGCCACTTCCAGCGCAGCAATCGCCGGGATGCCGAGGTAATCCGCAACGTAAGCAATGATGTCCTGAGACAGCCAGCCTTTTTCTTCCTGCACGATGTGCAAGGCTGCAATGATGGCTGCCTGGCGGTGATCAGCCGGGTACTTGGTCAGTTCGCGGTCGATTCTGGCGAGAGATTCAGCGGACAACATTATCTATCTATTTCCCCAAATACAATATCCTGCCCACCGATAATAGCCACCAGATCGGCAATCATGTGGCCGCGCGTCATCTCGTCCAAAGCCGCCAGATGCGCGAAGCCCGGCGCACGAATCTTGAGCCGATAGGGCTTGTTGGCGCCATCGGAAATCAGGTAGATGCCGAACTCTCCCTTGGGGTGCTCGACAGCGGCATAGGCCTCGCCAGCAGGTACGTGAAAGCCTTCAGTAAACAGCTTGAAGTGGTGAATCAGGGCTTCCATGTCCTGCTTCATGTGCTCACGCGAAGGCGATGCAATCTTGTTATTGTCAGTAATCACCGGGCCCGGATTCTTGCGCAGCCAATCCACGCATTGTTTGATGATGCGGTTGGACTGGCGGAATTCTTCCATGCGCACCAGGTAGCGGTCGTAGCAATCGCCATTGACGCCGACCGGGATATCAAAATCCAGCTTGTCATAGACTTCGTAAGGCTGCGTCTTGCGCAAATCCCATTCGAAGCCGGAACCGCGCAGCATGGGGCCGCTGAAACCCAGCGCCAATGCACGCTCCGGCGATACCACACCAATGCCTACGGTGCGCTGCTTCCAGATGCGATTATCAGTCAGTAATGTTTCGTATTCATCGACATAGGTCGGGAAGCGATTGGTGAAGTCTTCTATGAAGTCAAGTAAAGAACCCTGGCGGTTTTCATTCAAACGAATGACATCGGCCTTACTGCGCAAGGGTGATTCCTCGTACTGCGGCATGCGGCCAGGCAGGTCGCGATAAACCCCGCCCGGGCGATAGTAAGCGGCGTGCATACGTGCCCCGGAAACCGCTTCATAGCAGTCGAACAGGTCCTCGCGCTCACGAAAAGCATAGAGGAATACCGTCATCGCGCCGACGTCCAGCGCATGCGCCCCCAGCCACAGCAGGTGATTCAGCACGCGCGTGATCTCGTCGAACATCACGCGGATATACTGCGCGCGAATCGGCACTTCGAGGCCAAGCAGCTTCTCGATCGCCATCACGTAGGCATGCTCGTTGGCCATCATAGACACGTAATCAAGGCGATCCATGTAAGGCACTGACTGCAGATAGGTACGATTCTCTGCGAGTTTTTCGGTCGCGCGATGCAACAGGCCGATGTGCGGGTCGGCACGCTGGATGACTTCGCCGTCCAGTTCCAGCACCAGGCGCAGCACGCCGTGTGCGGCAGGATGCTGCGGGCCAAAATTCATGGTGTAGTTACGAATTTCAGCCATTTAACACACTGCTCCTGCATCAGAAATCGAATCAATGGCAATCAGAAAACCATGAATTTCAGTGCAGGCTAACTTGCACAAGCAAGTTAAGCGCGCAGCGCGGCCAGAGCTAAAGTTCATCGTATAGTTACGTATCTCAGCCATTGTGGAAGCCCTCGTCGCGTATGACTCGCGGCACGTTGTTGCGCATTTCAATGGAAACCGGCTGATAAATCACACGCTGCTGATCGGGGTCGTAGCGCATCTCGACATTACCGATCATGGGAAAATCCTTGCGGAATGGGTGGCCCACAAAACCATAATCGGTAAGTATGCGGCGTAAATCAGGGTGACCTTCATACATGATGCCAAACAGGTCAAATGCTTCGCGTTCGAACCAGTTGGCTACCGGCCACAGATCGACCAGCGTCGCCAGCACAGGAAAATCTTCATCGGCGGCAAACACCCTGAGGCGCACACGCTGGTTGAGGCTGATGGACAGAAAATGATAAACCGTGGCAAAACGCAAGCCTGACCAGGTGCGCTCATCACCAGCACCTTGGCCATACTCGGCATAATCCACGCCACACAGATCGATCAATTGCTGGAACCTGAGCTCGGGATGATCGCGTAATGTGGTGCAGACCGACAGCAAATCGCCTGCCTTACACTCAATGGTAATTTCGCCAACATGGGTAGACAGCTTGGTTAGCTTGTCACCCAAGGCTAGCTTGAGGCTGTCGATCAGTCTTTCCAGGCGCGTGCTCATCTTCGGCTACCGCGCTATCGTGTTGGTGCGTTTGATTTTGGTCTGCAACTGGATAATGCCGTAGAGCAAGGCCTCTGCCGTCGGCGGGCAGCCGGGCACATAGACATCCACCGGCACAATGCGGTCACAACCGCGCACTACCGCATAAGAGTAGTGGTAATAGCCGCCGCCATTGGCACAGGAACCCATGGAGATCACCCAGCGCGGCTCGGCCATCTGGTCGTAAACCTTGCGCAGCGCCGGCGCCATCTTGTTGACCAGCGTACCGGCGACTATCATCACATCCGACTGGCGCGGGCTGGGGCGGAAGACAATGCCGAAACGATCGAGGTCATAGCGCGAAGCGCCGGCATGCATCATTTCCACCGCACAACAGGCCAGGCCAAACGTCATCGGCCACAAGGAACCGGTACGCGTGTAATTGATCACCGTATCCAGCGTAGTGGTGACAAAGCCTTTTTCCAGGATGCCTTCAATACTCATCTGATTACTCCCACTCTAAAGCACCCTTCATCCATTCATAGATGAAACCAACGGCGAGGATGCCGAGGAAGACCATCATGGAGACATAACCAAACAGGCCGATTTCCTTGATGACAACAGCCCAAGGGAAGAGAAAAGCGATTTCGAGATCAAACAGGATGAACAGGATGGCAATCAGATAGTAACGCACGTCAAACTTCATGCGTGCATCTTCGAAAGCTTCAAAACCGCATTCGTAAGGGGAATTTTTTGCGCTGTCCGGTTTATTAGGCGAAAGCAGTTTGCCGAGGACCATGGGAACGACGCCGACGGCCAAGCCGACCATAATGAACAGCAAAATCGGAAAGTAATTTTCCAGCACGTCCACATCCTGTTTTACCCAGCAAACACCAGGCAATTGTTAAGTAACTAATTTATGTTGGTGCGACGGAGGGCATCTAAAAATTTAATGAACCCGGCCACAGCAAGGGACTAAATTAATAATTAAAAAATTTGTATATATCCATATACACTTTTCTCATCCCTGCCCAAATTTTAGCATATTTACTTTCCATAGGTTGCTCACGAGCATCTACCAGTCACTATTTTGATCTACATCAATGAATGCAATCTACCAGGGCTTTGTAACTCCGAGTTACCTTAAAATAGCGCCCCTTGATCCACTGTTTTTTCTTCTCGCTAGCCTTGTTAAATGTCAAGCCACCGCGTGCCAGATCAGGATACTCAGGATGTCAAAGGATGTGAAAAGACGTGACGGGACGAATACTCCACCTATCTATTGATTTAATTTGATTTTCATGACTTCTTAGTACGACTTAAAACTAACTAGTGGTGCCGACGGAGAGACTCGAACTCTCACGGCTTTCGCCACAACCACCTCAAGGTTGCGTGTCTACCAATTCCACCACGACGGCAATTATTTCAGGCCACTTGCACCCGCACGAGGCCTAACTTACTGCGGCACATCCTTGGCTGTAGAAGGCGCAGCGGGAGATGGCTGAGCAGGTTTGGAAGTTTCCTGCGTCTTGCCTGGCATGACCGTCATTTTCTTTTGCATCTCCATCACACTGGAATGCCCAGTGCGATGGCTGGAGAGGTAGGCCAAAGTCAGACTCGTGGTAAAAAATACAGCGACAAAAATTGCTGTCGCACGGCTAAGAAAATTGGCAGACCCGCTGACGCCGAACAGGCTGCCAGAAGCACCGCTACCAAAAGCTGCGCCCATGTCCGCGCCCTTGCCATGCTGCAACAGTACCAAACCTATCACACCGGCCGCAGCCAGCACATGTACTACCCAAACTAAATTTTCCATTCAATCCACTCTCAGTTAGCTGCCCGACAGATACCCACGAACTCATTGGCTTCAAGGGAAGCTCCGCCTATCAAGCCGCCATCCACATCGGGCATGGCGAATAATTGTGCCGCATTTGCCGCTTTTACGCTACCCCCATAGAGGATACGCAGGCCAGCGGCGATCTCTGCATCACACTTGGCGACACGGTTACGAATAAAGGTGTGTACTTCCTGTGCTTGTGCCGGCGTAGCCGTGTTCCCCGTGCCAACCGCCCACAAGGGTTCGTAGGCGAGCACGGCATTTCTCAACGTCTCTACGCCATAACGTCTAAGCACGGAATCCAACTGGCGCCCCACCACAAACTCGGTCCAATCCGATTCACGCTCTTCTTCCGATTCCCCCATACAGAAAATCGGGGTCATTCCCGCCTTGATTGCCGCATAGAATCTGACGGCAGCACTATCATCGGTTTCGTTGAATGCAAGACGGCGCTCTGAATGGCCCATAATGACGTAGGTGCAACCAAAATCGGTCAGCATATGGGGAGCGACCGCGCCAGTAAGCGCACCATCCTCGATTGCGCAAAGATTCTGCGCGCCCCAGGCTACATTGGTTCCTTGCAGCATGGCCTGTGCCTGACAAAAGTATGGGTAGGGCACGCACACCACGTAATCTGCACCTGGCAAATCACGTAGGCCAGCAATCACGCCCTCAAGCAATGCCTTGTTCCAGACCAGGCTGCCGTGCATTTTCCAGTTGCCGACAACCAGCTTACGGCGTATTGA
>JADGRN010000159.1 GCA_017880825.1 Methylophilaceae bacterium
AGTTTGTTTTTGTCGAGCGTCTTGATCAAATCACGTATTTCATTAAGCGGTGTGTTCAATGCATTAGGCAAGTGGTCAAATTTATATTCGGTCGAAAAGCGCACATTCAGCCACACGGCCCAGGCTTTTATTTTTTGTTTGGCTTTGCTCATGACTATCTGATTGATCAGCGGCGCTTTGAGCAACTCAATAAAATCGGTTTTGTTCAACCGCAGCAGGGTGCCATCCGTTTTCATCGTCACCGTGCCATTGCGTTTGTTATCCGACAGCAGTGCTTTTTCACCAAAAGCATCACCCGCCTTGAGCTCGGCCGCGCTGAACACGCTGGTTTCTCGCATCCATCCGGCCGTGCCATGTTTCTGCCCGGCTATGCCACCGGCAGCGTCTTGCGGCTTGGCAATATCGTTGCTCATGGCTTAATCCCTAATGCACCTGCAAGGCTGATCGCTATTGCATCACCGGACAATCTGTAATTTTCCTCCCCGGAATACACAACATGGCCGCTTTCCAAGCCTAAATCGGCAATGGCATGATGATAGCCTTTGCCGAGTTTGGGGGCGAGACCAAATTTGACTTCATAACCATGTAAATTAGGTGGTGAATCAATCAGCAGATCGAGTTCCGCCCCAGCCGCAGTACGGTAAAAATATCCATGACTACCTGGCTCTGCATTATAGACCAAGTGCTCGATTACCATGCCTTCCCAGGAGGCTCCGACCACCGGGTGCGATAACAGATCATCATAAGTGCCGAGGCCCAACAGGGCGTGCAGCAACCCGCTATCACGTATATAGGTTTTAGGGGATTTAACCAACCGCTTGCTGATGTTGACATGGTAAGGAGGCAAGACACGCACCATGAATGTATTTGCCAGAATATCCAAATAATGCCGCATCGATGAAACATTCATCCCCATGCTGGCTGCGATTTGACTGGCATTCCAGATTTTGCCGTGAAGGTGGGCGAGCATTAGCCAGAAGCGACGTAGCTGGCTGGCGGGAATGCGGATGCCGAGCAACGGAATATCCTGCTCCAAAAAGGTCTGGATAAAGGCATGGCGCCAACGCAAGCTGGCCTTGTCGCTTGCTGCCAGATAGCTTTCCGGAAAGCCGCCGCGCAATAGTAGTCTTTTCTGGTTTTCCGGTGTGGCGCCCACTTCATCCAGGGTAAACGGGGCGAGTTCCAGATATTCGATACGACCTGCCAGGGATTCTGCGGATTGCCTGCGCAACGCGGGGGATGCAGACCCCAGCAAAAGAAAACGCCCGGGGCTACGCTGCTGGTCTATCAACACCCGTAACACAGGAAAAAGCTCTGGCATGCGCTGAATTTCATCGATGATGACAAGGCGGTCAGCCATCGAAGCGAGATAGCTTTCGGCATCCTGTAGTTTTGCCAGGTCTGCGGGGCGCTCAAGGTCCAGAAATACCGCATCCGGAGCAATTGCTCGCGCCAGGGTAGATTTGCCCACCTGACGCGGGCCCAGCAAAGCCACTGCTGGAAACTGCGCCAATGATTGCATGACCCGTGGTGTAATTTTTCTAGTAATCATTCTTGTATATTGATGTTTTATCCATAAAAATACAAGGATAATTTTATGGATTAAAACACATCTGCAAACTCATCGCGGCGTGCTGGAAGAAGGCATAACCCAACACAAAAGCAATTAGGGATAGCGCTAAAGCCAGGCCCCATGGCGCCAGAAAGCAGTATCAAAACGGTACACCAGTCGCTTGCTGAGCCCAGCATGCTTGACCAATTGAAACAACAGATCGTGACGTCTGGAAATATCATGAAAAATGCGCAGTGGGTTGCAAATCATCGGGCTTGTGCTTTTGTCCCATCCTCGAGCACGAAAACCTTGAATCCGTTCTGTACCAGAATGAATGCGGTAGCCGAACTGCGGCGCCAGCCGATGCATCAATCAATGGCTTGCCTGGCTACGGCTGCCTCCGCGCAGTATCTTCTTGCTGCCATCGGTAAACAGCAAGCCGAGATCGCCACTCAATAGATACATGGCTTGTGCGCTCTTCAGGATATTCATGCGAAACGGGTCAATATCCTTGCTTACTTTTTCGATGTAGCAAAGACCGGTCAGCTCATGCAGACGGTTCTGCGAGAGCATGGCTATAGGTTCAAGATGCGCCAAGGCAGATCGATTGACGGCCATTAAGCGATCCCTGCGAAATCAGAGCTCAAAAATATGGTGGTTATAGAGTCGACGAGCATTGAAATCGCATGCGTCTCTTTCAATCTCGCCCATGATCATTTCGTCCTCTCCAGGCTTCAGGTGCGTGATGTAGATATGGGGCTTAAGCTGCATCTTGCTCAACTCTTCAATCAACAATGAGGGGCAAAGATGTTTGGCCATTCTGGCCAGTTCGCGTTCCGCATTGCAAAAGGCCGTTTCAATAATCAGATATTTGAGGTTGTTGATGCTGTTGACCTGAGGCCAAAGCGCATCGCAGGTGGTTGTATCCCCGGTAAAGACCAGGCTGGCACTCTTGCCTTGCAAATGGAAACCCACCGCCGGTACTACATGGTTGGCCGGTAACGGAGTAATCTTGCGCTCACCCAGCATGACGGCCTCACCCACGCGAATTTCCTTCCACACCAGTAAAGGATTTGTCTCGTTTGGTATAACGCTGAAATCCGGCCATACTTTCCAATTGAAAATATGCTCCTTGAGAATCTGCCAGGTTTCTCGCGTGGCGTAGATAATCACTGGCTGCTCTCGCATGCCAAACACGGTATCCGCAAGCAATGGTATCGAAGCAATGTGATCCAGATGGGAGTGGGTCACAAAAATATGGTCGATCTTGAGCAGTTGCTCAATCGACAGATCGCCAACACCAGTACCGGCATCAATCAGAATGTCGTGATCCAGCAGAAAGCCCGTGGTTCTCAGTATCCCACCGATGCCACCGCTGCAACCGAGCACTTTGACTCTCATGCCTGTCCCCTGTTAATTTGCCAAAATTTACTTGCGTCTATGGGTAAACACACCATCCCAGCCTTCCCCAGGCGGATTTTGTCGGAAATAAACCACACGCTCAATATACATCTCATATAAAAAGCGTTGCGGACTCATTTTCTGCAAATTAACAAAATGCAGTTCGGCCAAATCCCAGTTTTGCGCACGATAAAGCTGGATGGCTTCTCGACAGAACTCGAGCTCGTCCATGGTCGCTTTGTCTTCCTTGCCAGCCTCGCATACCGGTTCATAGATAAACACCGGTTTATCCTTACCTTTGACGCGCACACAATCCAGTTCGCGGAAAATGAAATCGGGCACTTGATCCTTGGTAAATTCACTGACGATGATGTCAACTCCATAATTCTTCGTCAGACTTTCCAGACGCGAGCCCAAGTTCACGGCATCGCCCATCACGGTGTAGGCCATACGGAACTCTGAACCCATGTTACCCACGGTCATGGGGCCAGTATTCAAGCCTATGCCAATCTTGATTTCCGGCCATCCGCGCGCCTTGAATTTTTCATGCAACACAGTCAGGCTCTCAATCATGCCCATCGCCGCCTGCAGCGCGTGTTTGGCATGGTCAGGATCAGCCATCGGAGCACCCCAGAACGACATGATGGCATCACCCATGTATTTGTCGATGGTGCCGCGATGCTGGTGAATCATATGCGTCATCGGCGTTAAAAATTCGTTCATCAACAACGTCAGTTGTTTGGGATCCAGGCCTTCGGAAATTGTGGTGAAGCCGCGCACATCGGAAAACAGCACTGTCAGCTCACGGCTTTCACCTTCCAGACTAAAAGCCTTGGGGTCTTTAGCCATCTCTTCTACCAGTTCGGGTGGCACGTACTGACCAAACAAGCCTTCCATCTGGTGCTTACCACGAGATTCGACAAAGAAACCATAAGACATGTTGAGCGCATATATGCCACTTATCAGTAGCAGCGGCGAAGCCAGTGGCAGCACTAAATTACCGGCCTGCCAGGCCCACAGATTGGAGGCAATCACCAGGCTCAGCATAACCAGAGTCAGCAGCGTCGCCCAAAATGGATTAAGTGCCGGTAACAGCAGTGCCAGCAGCAAACCCATCAGCAGCAGCATGAGCACCTCGGCTCCCAGAGTGTAAGCGGGGCGATCCTTTATATTCTGGT
>JADGRN010000160.1 GCA_017880825.1 Methylophilaceae bacterium
TACTGTTCCATCAGCTCCATTCTCATTGACTATTTGTCGCAACATGCTGTTGTAAGGATGAGTGCCTACAATTACAAAAGGCCATACCCTGTCTTCGCCATAATAGCGATCATTAATATGATCGCCAGGGCTTATCAGGACATCTCGTTGGGCTAATTCCCACTGATAGGGTGATGCAAGCTCAAGATCCTTTAGCATCGCCGCTCCGGTATGAAACCAATTGTTGTAACCCTTTACAACACGTCCTAACATACTTTGTCCGACTGCTGCGAGTTTTGATCCGTAATTTGCTGGGGCTAGCATAATCAGGCGCTTCATTGGGCAGGTCTCGGCTTTACCTTGGTAACTCTTGGTAAGCCATTCACGGGCAACTAGTCCTCCCGTGCTATGAACAATAACGTCAAAGGACGTTGCAAGTTGGTTCGTAGCGATCATTTCATCAATGACTTGCCCCATCCGTTTTCCTACATCCGCAACACAAACATCATCGTCCATTGAAATGTAGTCTCCAAGCCATAATTCGGTGGCATGGAAACCATGTAAATCTAAGAAATCAGCGAGATGATGAAACGATTTAGAAGTATCACTCCAGCCATGAATGATCAGTACTTGTCTCGACATTTGCTCCACCCCCCTAATAAATTTGAAACTGCCTGAATTACCAGGTGATCAACATCGGATGAATTTCCCTAGCATTTTATTTTCTAGTTCGGCTCACCAAAATACTGCCGATATGTTCTTCGCAAATCATCTATCAAAATGCCTTAAGTTATCAACTATTGGTTTTCCTGAATGAGAGAAGAGATACTCTGATTCAAACTTTTGTTAGGCACAATATAAAATAGTCCTCCCCTTCCATTTTGACTACTTGCGCAATTTCCAGAGAGCTTACCTTTTTGGTTCATATCACCAAAAATCGCGTAGGAGTAATCCTCATCCAAGGAAACGCCAATTTTCGCATGATTACGGTTCGGTCCTGGGCCTCCCGTGAAGCTGAAAATGCTATTCTGCCAATGGCCTGTTTCAGCTATCTCTACCGGGCCAGGCTGACTTAAACTTTGGTAATTATCCCGGCAGTACTGTCTCCTCTTGGCCGGTTTCTGCCTATGGCGGAAACCGCAAACCGACCCGGACATTCCAATCCATCAGTTTAAGCTAGGTCAGGGAACCAATCTCCTGCACATTTTTCAGAGATTGCAAATCGTTTTGGCTGTCGATGTCGGCAAAAATTCCACCGTGGTCAATCTCGATGCGCACGACTTGGGCGGCATCGCGCTCTAGCAAGCGGCGCGCCCCGGCATCGCCTTGCAGGGTGAGCAATTCGTCAAGGTAGGCCGAGGAAAACCCTGCTGGATGGCCGCGTCTTTCATGTCGAAACGGCGCTGCCAGTGTCGCCCCGCTCGCTACAGCATCACGCACGTCGGCAATCGCCGTTGATGGCACCGCAGGCATGTCGGCCAGCCCGATCAGCCAGCCGGCGGCAGCGCGATTCTCCTGCACGCCGCAGATCAGACTGAAAGCCATGCCCTGCGCGGCATCCGTGCACACTACCCAGCGTATCGCCGCCTTGGGAGTGTCCAGTGCGTCTTCGATCGCGCGGCAGAAATTCCCGGCATCAGGTCTGACCACGACCGTCACCTGCCCGAAAGTCTCAAGCCAGGGCATTAGGCTGTGCGCGGCGAGCGGCATTGTCACTGCATGCAGCGTGACCGGATGCAACAGCTTGTCCGAACCGAAGCGGCGCGATGCACCCGCCGCCAGCACTATGGCGGCGATGTCATCCCGATCAGGCAAGGGTTTCCTGATCGAACGGCATGCGTCGCAGACGTTTGCCGGTCAGCGCGAACACCGCATTGGCCACCGCAGGTGCGATGGGCGGAGTGCCCGGTTCGCCGATGCCCGTAGGTGCTTCTTCGCTCGGGACGATATGCACCTCGATCTGCGGCATCTCGGAGAAGCGCAGCGGCACGTAATCATGGAAATTGGACTGCACCACGCGGCCGTTCTCCAGCGTGATCGCGCCACGCAGTGCAGCGGAAAGCCCGTAAACGATGCCGCTTTCGATTTGTTGGTGCACCCCATCCGGATTGATGACCAGACCGCAATCTACTGCGACGACCACGCGATGCACGCAAATCTTGCCGTTTTCTAGCGACACTTCGACAACTTCTGCCACGTAGCTGTCGAACGACTGGTGTACCGCCACGCCATAGGCGTGGCCCATAGGCAATTTCTTTTTGGCCCAGCCAGACTTATCTGCAGCCAGTTGCAATACGCCACGGTAGCGCGAAGTGGCGGGCAGGATGTCCAGCCTGTAGGCCACGGGGTCTTTGCCAGCGAGATGCGCCAGCTCATCGATCATGGTCTCGACCACGAAGGCGGTATGCGAGTGACCGACCGAGCGCCACCATTGCACGGGCACCGGGTTCTTCGGACTGTGCAAATCGACCTGCAGGTTAGGAATGGCATAAGGCAAGGTCGCCGCGCCCTCCACCGAAGTGATGTCGATACCGTCCTTGGTCAGGGATGCCTCGAACGGGGTGTCGGCGACGATGGACTGGCCAACGATGGTATGTTTCCAAGCCACCGGTTTGCCGTCCTTGTCTATGGCCGCTTCGATGTGGTCGGCCCACATCGGCCGGTAGTAGCCGCCGCGCATGTCGTCCTCGCGCGTCCACACCACCTTGACCGGCTTGCCGACCACCTTGGCCACCTGGACCGCCTCGATGACAAAGTCAGATCTCGGATTGGCGCGCCGGCCGAAGCCGCCGCCGAGGAAGGTGGTATGGATTTCCACCTGCTCCGGCTTGAGGCCGGCAGTCTGCGACGCCATGGCATGGTCCATGGTCTGCGATTGGGTGCCGGTCCAGATGCTGCAATGGTCGTGCTTAAGGTCGACCACTACGTTGAGCGGCTCCATCGAAGCATGCGCCAGGTAGGGCACCTCGTATTCGGCGCTGATCGTCTTGTGGGCGTTGTTGAAACCCTGAGCCACATCGCCATCCTTGCGCGCCATCAGGCCGGGGTTCTTGGTCAGTTCCAGATATTCGGCGCGCATTTTCGGCGTGGAAAGGGCAGCACCTGATCCTTCGTCCCACTCGATTTCGAGCAGGTCGCGCGCCGTCTTGGCCGGCCAGAAGCCGCTGGCGGCAACGGCAACGCCGGTCGGCACCTGATACGCCCCTTGTACCCCGGGCACCTTGCGCGCTTCGGTAGCATCGAAGCGCTTCACCTTGCCGCCGAACACCGGGCTGCGCGCCACGAGCACCGTCAGCATGCCGGGCAGGTAAACGTCAAGACCGAACTGCGCGCTGCCGTTGATCTTTTCCGGGGTATCAAGCCTCTTCATCGGCTTGCCGATCAGATTGAAATCCTTGGGCGACTTGAGCGCGACGTTCTCCGGCAGCGGCAACTTGGCGGCGGCATCGGCCAGCGTGCCGAAACTCAGTTTTTTACCGCTCTTGGTATGGATGACCTGGCTGTTCTCGGCGCGGCATTCGCTCTCCGACACGCCCCACCGCTGCGCCGCGGTGCGGATTAGCAGCACGCGGGCACTGGCGCCAACGCGCCGCAGTTGTTCCCATGATGATGGGATGCTGGAACTGCCACCGGTGAGCTGCATACCAAAACCAGTGTGGTTGTAAACCGCCGCCACCGGCGCTGATTCGACGCTGATGCGACTCCAGTCGGCCTCCAGTTCCTCCGCCACTAACATAGGGAGCGAGGTATAGACGCCCTGCCCCATTTCCGATTTGTTGACGACGATGGTGATGCTATCGTCGGTACCAATGCGAATGAAGGCGTTGGGCGGATACACCGGCTTGGGCGGCGCATCGGCGGCGTAGGCACGGCCACATTTCAGCGGCAGATAAAAGCCGATTACCAGTCCGCCCATCAGCGCGGCGGAATTTTTGAGAAATTTGCGACGGTTGGGGCTCTGTGCGGTCATGTTTATCATTTTGTACCTCCATGCTGCTCCGCCGCTTTCTGGATCGCCGACCGGATGCGATTGTAGGTACCGCAGCGGCAGAGGATGCCATCCATCGCGGCGGCGATCTGAGATTCGCTGGGGTGCGGGTTCTCCTTGAGCAAGGCGGTCGCCGCCATGATCTGGCCCGACTGG
>JADGRN010000029.1 GCA_017880825.1 Methylophilaceae bacterium
GGCGCGCAGCAGATTCAGATCCTGCTCGGAACTGAATACACTTTTGCCGTCGAGCAGGATGTCGCCTTCAGCGCGCAGCTTGGGATACAACTCATACATGCGGTTGAGGGTGCGCAACAGAGTGGACTTGCCGCAGCCGGAAGGGCCGATAAAGGCGGTCACCATACCAGTGGGGATGCTCAGGTTGATGTCTTTCAGCGCCTGAAAACTGCCATAATAAAAATTCAGGTTCTTGATGGCGATTTTCGGGGTGATTTGCGGAACGGGGGCTTCTACGGTCATGATGTTTCCTGTACTAGCTTGAGGTTGGGCCGCGACGGAAGAGGGAACGTGCCAGGATGTTGAGCCCAAGCACAAATAAGGTAATCAGCAAGGCGCCAGCCCAAGCCAGATGCTGCCAGTCTTCGTAAGGGCTCATGGCAAACTGGAAAATCACCACGGCAAGGCTGGACATTGGACCATTCAGATCAGAGTTCCAGAATTGATTATTCAGCGCAGTGAACAGCAATGGTGCGGTTTCGCCGCTGATACGCGCCACGGCCAGTAACAGGCCGGTCAGCATGCCGGCTCTGGCCGCGCGGTAAACTACCATCACCACCACTTTCCATTGCGGTGCGCCAAGCGCTGCCGCCGCTTCGCGTAAACTGCTGGGTACCAGTTGCAGCATGTTTTCGGTAGTGCGCACCACTACCGGAATGACGATCAGAGAAAGCGCCAGCGCGCCTGCCCAGCCGGAGAAATGTCCGACGCTGTGCACCGCGATGGCATAGATGAACAGGCCGATAACGATCGATGGCGCCGACAGCAGGATGTCGTTGATGAACCGCGTGGTGGGTGCCAACCAGCCATTTTTGCCGAATTCAGCCAGATAGGTAGCCGCAAGAATGCCGACCGGCGTGCCGATCAGGGTCGCTACCGTCACCATGTACAAACTGCCGGCGATGGCATTGAGCAAGCCGCCGGCATTGCCGGGCGGCGGGGTCATCTTGGTGAACACGCTGAGGTTGAGGTAGCTGAATCCATGACTGAACAGGGTCCATAGAATCCAAAATAAAAACACCAGCGCAAACGCTACGTTGAGTACAGAAATGCTGAGCACGGTTGCATTCAATATACGGCGGCGCAGGTAACGCTTGCGGTCAAACTTAATCATGTCTGTTTACCTTCGCGAGCGGACAGCCTGAGCAATAACAGTTTCGCCAGAGCCAACACGACAAAGGTGATGACGAACAGCGTCATGCCCAAGGTGATCAGCGATGAGGTGTAGATATCACCCACGGCTTCGGTGAATTCGTTAGCCAGCGCCGAGGAAATGGTGTTGCCCGGCATCAGCAATGAGGCTGACAGTTCATGCGCGTTACCGATGACGAAGGTCACCGCCATGGTTTCCCCCAGTGCGCGGCCCAGCCCCAGCATAATGCCGCCGACTACACCGACCTTGGTATATGGCAACACAATGTTTCTCACCACTTCCCAAGTGGTGGCGCCAAGACCGTAGGCGGATTCTTTCAGCATGGGCGGGACAATTTCAAATACATCACGCATCACGGAAGAGGTGAATGGAATCACCATGATGGCGAGAATGAAGCTGGCAGTGAGCATGCCTATACCCATGGCCGGGCCCTGAAACACGACCCCGATCAGGGGCAGATTACCCAAATTATCGTTGATCCAGGGTTGGATATGGTCAGCGGCAAAGGGTGCAAATACGAATAGGCCCCACATGCCATAGATGATGCTGGGGATGCCGGCCAGTAGCTCGATAGCGATGCCCAGCGGGCGTTTCAGCCAAACCGGAGCCAGCTCGGTGATAAACACGGCAATGCCGAAACTCAAGGGGATGCCGATCAGCATGGCAATCAGCGAGGTGACAAGGGTACCGTAAATCGGTACCAGTCCACCAAATTGCACAGTAACCGGATTCCAGCTGTCACTAGTAAAAAAGGCCGGCCCGAAAGTTTTTAATGCAGGAAGGCTGGCAATAAATAAGGTAATCAGTATGCCGAACATGATGCTGAAAACCAGAAAGGCAAAAAACAAAGTGGTATTGCGGAATACTTTGTCCAGGAACGCCCCTAGGTTCATCTTCTGGTTTGCCATCAGCATCGAATCCAGCTCTTTTGTTTGAGGTTGCGCAGAAAAAGACGCAGAGGAGGAAGCGACTTCCTCCCCTGCATGCTTTTTAGTTATGACGTGATTATAGGGTGAGATGCTTAATTTTGCATCATGCCTTTATTGCCAGATTGCAGCGCCGTCTTTGCCCTTGAGGTTATTTTTCCAGTGCGCTTCGATCAGACTGATCACGCTGGCAGGCATAGGCACATAGTCCAGTGACTTGGCCATTTGGCCGCCATTGTTGTAGCCCCAGTCGAAAAACTTCACGACTTCCTTGGCGTTGGCAGGCTTGTCCTGGTTCTTGTGCATCAGGATAAAGGTTGCACCGGCGATAGGCCAAGTCGTCTTGCCTGGCTCGTTGGTGAGGATTTCATAAAAGCCAGACGCGTGTTCCCAGTCTGCATATTGGGCGGCAGCCTGGAAGCTGTCGATGCTGGGCTTGACGAATTCACCCTCGCGGTTTTGCATGGTCACATAAGGCAGGCCATTCTGCTTGGCGTAAGCGTACTCAACATAGCCAATCGAGTACTTAATGCGCTGGGCATAAGAAGCAACACCTTCGTTACCCTTGCCGCCTATGCCGGCTGGCCAGGAAACAGAGGTATCCGCACCGACTTTGTCATTCCATTCTTTGCTAACCTTGGACAGGTAATTAGCAAATACGAAGGTGGTGCCTGAGCCGTCGGAGCGATGCACTACGGTAATTGCCGCATCTGGCAAAGCCAGGTTAGGATTCAAAGCCTTGATCGCTGCATCGTTCCATTTGGTGATCTTTTTCAGGAAGATATTGGCCAGCACTTCGCCGCTCAGACGCAATTCGCCGTTACCTACGCCGGGGATATTGATAACCGGCACAACGCCGCCGACTACCGTTGGAAACTGGATCAGACCGCTTTTATCCAGCTCTTCCGGCTTCAATGGTTTATCTGAGGCGCCAAAATCAACCGTCTTGTTCTGGATTTGCTTGATGCCGCCACCCGAGCCGATGGATTGATAGTTAAGCTTGGTACCGGTCTTGACGTTGTAGGCATCAGCCCATTTGGCATAGATAGGATAAGGAAAAGTGGCACCGGCGCCGGTAATGTCAACGGCATAGGCACTGGAAGCCAGCGTCAGGCTGATGGCGGCCAGAGTGCCGGTCAGCGCGCGATTAAAAATTTGCATGTGGTTCTCCTGATTATTCAGCATGGTTGTGTCGGACTTGCCCGACTAGTAAAACGAGTCACATCATAGTCTTGAATTATGACAGTTTTGTGACTAAACCGGCACAAGCCTATGCTTGGCTATAACCTTTTATGATGGCTGCTTGGCGCAGCAGGCTGCCGCGAGGGCTATCAGCTTTGATGTATAATTGCGGCTCTTCGGATATGCATTGAAGGTCTAAAGTACTGATGGAAGCTGAACAACTCAATCTGATTGCCAATCGCCTGAGCGATTTGAATGAGCGGAATAATGCGCTCCGGGGGTATCTTTGACTTTGAAACCAAGCAGCAGCGCCTTGCTGAAGTCAGTCAACTATTAGAAGACCCTGCGGTCTGGAACGACAACGAGCGTTCGCAAAAGCTGGGTAAAGAACGGCGCGAGTTGGAGTTTATCGTCAAGTCTCTGACCGATGTTGAAAATGGCCTACGTGATGGCCGTGAGTTGTTTGATATGGCGCGCGAGGAAAACGACGACGCCACTCTGTTAGGCGTGCAGGCAGATAGCGAGCAACTGGAGAAACGCGTGGCGGAAATGGAATTCCGCCGCATGTTCGCCCATCCCATGGACCCCAACAACTGTTTTATCGACATCCAGTCGGGCTCCGGCGGCACTGAGGCACAGGATTGGGCCGCCATGCTGTTCCGTATGTATTTACATTATTGCGAGCGGCGCGGCTTCAAGGTGGAAGTATTGGAAGAATCCGAAGGCGAAGTGGCAGGGCTGAAAAGGGCTTCGATTAAGGTTACTGGCGATTATGCCTACGGCTATCTGCGCACCGAGAGCGGCGTGCATAGACTGGTGCGTAAATCGCCATTCGATTCCGGTAATCGCCGCCATACCTCCTTTGCCAGTGTATCTGTATTCCCCGAGGTGGATGATTCCATTGAAGTGGACATCAACCCGGCGGATCTGCGCATCGATACCTATCGCGCTTCCGGCGCCGGCGGCCAGCACATCAATAAAACCGACTCAGCGGTGCGTATTACCCACTTGCCGACCAATACCGTGGTGCAATGCCAGAACGACCGCTCGCAGCACCGCAATAAGGCCGAAGCCATGGCCATGCTGAAAGCGCAGCTCTACGCGCTGGAATTGCGCAAACGCAATGAAGAGAAGCAGGCGATTGAGGATTCCAAGACCGATATCGGCTGGGGACACCAGATTCGCAGCTATGTGCTGGACCAGTCGCGCATCAAGGATTTACGCACTGGCGTAGAAGTCGGCAATACCCAGGGTGTGCTGGATGGCGACCTTGATCTGTTTATATCCGAGAGTTTGAAGCAGGGAGTATGAGTGTGAGTCAGCAAGAGAATCTACCAGTGCAGGACGAAAACCACGTAATGGCGGAGCGCCGCGAGAAGCTGAAAGCCATTCGCAGCCAGGGCGTAGCCTTCCCCAACGACTTCAAGCCGGGTAATCTGGCGGTCAATCTGCATAAGGCTTATGGTGAACAGGCGGGTGAGGCCTTTGACACCCAGGTAGTCAAAGTCAGCATCGCCGGTCGCATGATGCTGAAACGCGTGATGGGCAAGGCCAGCTTCGCCACGGTACAAGATAGAAGCGGGCGTATTCAGCTGTTCATCGCCAGGGATAATGTAGGCGAGGACGTCTATGAAGCCTTCAAGAAGTGGGATCTGGGCGACATCGTGGCCGCCGCTGGCGTTCTCTTTAAGACCAGGACCGGCGAACTGTCGGTCAAGGTAAGCGAACTGCGTCTGCTGACGAAATCCTTGCGTCCTTTGCCGGAGAAGTTCCACGGTTTGAGCGACCAGGAAACCAAATACCGCCAGCGCTATGTTGACTTGATCGTGAGTGAGGAGACGCGCCAGACTTTTATCGCGCGCAGCAAGATTGTCGCTTCGATTCGAAATTTCATGCTGGATAATGAATTTCTTGAAGTAGAAACGCCGATGTTGCACCCCCTCCCCGGCGGTGCTTTGGCCAAGCCATTCACTACACACCACAATGCACTGGATATGCAAATGTTCTTGCGTATCGCCCCCGAACTTTATTTGAAGCGGCTGGTGGTGGGCGGGTTCGAGCGTGTGTTCGAGATCAACCGTAACTTCCGCAACGAAGGCTTGAGCGTGCGGCATAACCCCGAATTCACCATGATGGAGTTTTACGCGACCTATACCGATTATCAATGGCTGATGGATTTTACCGAGCATTGCATACGCGCCGCTGCCTTTGCCGCGCGCGGCACGGCAACGCTGGAGTATCAGGGCCGCACACTGGATTTTAGCCAGCCGTTTCAACGCCTGACCATAGTTGGCGCCATCCTGAAATACGCACCGCAATACCATGAAAGCCAGCTCAACGACATGGATTTTCTGCGCGCCGAGATCAAGAAATTCGGCGTCAATGCTTTTGAGCATGCGGGCCTGGGGGCATTGCAACTGGCGCTGTTTGAAGAGACTGCTGAAGCCCAGCTTTGGGAGCCGATTTATATTATCGACTACCCGGTCGAGGTTTCACCCCTGGCGCGAGCTTCGGATGCTGACCCCAGCATTACTGAACGCTTTGAGTTATTCATCTGCGGGCGCGAAATCGCCAATGGATTCTCCGAGTTGAATGATGCCGAAGACCAGGCTGCGCGGTTTCAGGCGCAAGTTGCAGCAAAAGAAGCGGGTGACCAGGAAGCGATGTATTACGATGCAGACTTTATCCGTGCGCTGGAATACGGCATGCCGCCGGCTGGCGGTTGCGGCATAGGCATTGACCGCCTGGTGATGCTGCTCACTGACAGCCCCAGTATCCGCGACGTTATCCTGTTCCCTCACATGCGCCCGGAAGCCTAGCCCTGCTAATCGAAACCAGGAGTTCAAGCTGTAGCTTAAAAACGGTGTTGGGTGATGGCGACAGCGCGATCCACATACAATCAATAAGTTAGCGAAATAGATCAAAAATGCGTCGGGCAATCACGACATTATTTGGGCTTGCCTGCTGACTTTGGCCATTTAAAAATCTGCATCTAATTGAAAAATATAAATAAATATTACTCGGCATGGACCTTGCTGTGTTAGGGATTAAGGGGGGTGTGCTGACTGGCATACCTAATTAATCATCTGTCATCGAGGTATTCCATGCTGAATAAACAAGGTCTTTTTAATCGTCTTAATCATCGCCAAGAATCACCACCTAACCGCGTACCCGTCCAAACGGCAATCAGCCCGCAGCTTTCAGTAGGTAAGTCGGTCGAGCCATCGTTGATGCCAGGTCACTTAGCAGCAATAGAATCAGCTATAACAGCAATAGAATCAGCTACGACGATAGCAGCAGCCAGTTCCGAGACTAAGTCCAATATCATTGCTAAATCTGATGCATCCTCAGGCAGTCGTCTGATTGTTGGCCCGGATGTAAAGCTCAAAGGAGCAGAGATTCTGGATTGCGATACTTTGATCGTTGAAGGTCGTGTCGAAGCCACCATGGATAGCCGTGTGATTCAAATTACCACTAATGGCGCTTTTTCTGGCAAGGTCGGCATTGATGTCGCTGAAGTGCGCGGACAGTTTGATGGTGAGCTGACAGCACGCAGTCAGTTGATTATTTATTCGACTGGGCGCGTCAGCGGCAAGATTCGCTATGGCAAAATCCTGATTGAAGAGGGTGGCGAATTGTCTGGCGATGTTGCTTCTATCTCCGATAACGCAGGATCAGTTATTTGTCATTTACGTCCTAATGAAGCTTTAAATAAAAGCAGTGAAGCCCTGCAGAAAAACTAATCCGATTTAATTTATCTGAAGGCCCTTTCACTCATCGTAAATAGTGATGAGTGAAAGGGCCTTTATGCATTTAAATTCAGGTAATTAATAGCCAGTATTAATTTATTGGCACTTTTTATGTGTTGTTTTTATGCAACACATAAATGAAGAAATGGGTGTTCGTCATCATTTTGTCACAATCATTAAGCAGAATCGCTCCCGTGTTGAAACGTAACTGACCGATTTTTGTACATTTAACTGGGAGTGACTCGATGAAAGAAATTAAATTACGCGGCATTCTAGCCGCCGTCTCTGGAGCGCTGCTCATAAGCGCCGGTTCGACCGCCATGGCAGATAGCACAGGTGACTTGTTGCAGGCTCTGGTTGCCAAGGGTGTTTTGACCGAAGAAGAAGCCGCCCCGCTGATGAAGGGTCATGAGGCCGAAAATCAAAGCAAGAAAAACGAAATCAAGGCCTCTTTCAAGGATGGTATTGGTTTCGAATCCGCAGATCACCAGCATGCTATTTCGGTAAATGGTCGCGTTCAAGCCGACTACCGCAATTTTGGTAAAAGCGATGCGCAAAATACCGATACTATTGATTTGCGCCGTGCTTATTTGACGGTCAAAGGCAAAATCTATAACGACTATGATTTCAATGTAACTGGTGATTTTGCACAAGGTCAGTCGGGCGCAACCACCGGTACATCACAACTTGATGTTGCCTACTTCGGCATTAACTGGTGGGATCAGGCTAAATTTCGTTTTGGTCAGTTCGATATGCCATTCGGTCTTGAGCACTTGACTAGCGACCTGTTCATTGATTTCCAGGAACGTTCATTGACTGATCTCCTGGTGCCAGGTAAAGAACGTGGCGCCATGATCCACGGAGCACCTTTCAAGGGCTTCTACTACGGCTTGGCCGCATCTACAGGACGAGGGAAAAATGTCAACAATCAAGACAAACAAGTTGAAGGTGTAGATGTGATAGGTCGTGTAACCGCCAACTTTGCTGAAATGATGGGCAATCCGGATGCGGTTTACCACGTTGGGCTAGACTTCTCTCGTGGTGATATTTCTCCGAACCAGAAAACTGGAACTGGCGTCGCAGCCAACAATTCTTTTACTCCTGTTGGTGGTAGTACCGAAGCCAGAGGCATCAGTTTCTTCAGTCCGACAGCGTTTACTGCTTTAGCAGGCGACAATATTACTCGTACTCGCTATGGTCTTGAGGCCGCTGTGGCTTATGGCCCGGTGAAGTTCCAGTCGGAATACTTCGACCATAACTATAATGGTAAAAATGCAGTAGGCACATCTTATGACAAGGATATTTCTGCCTGGTACGCAGCAGTTAATTGGATGGTAACAGGTGAAAGTTTTGCTTCGAGTTATAAAGATGGTGTTTGGGGTCGTATCAAGCCAAATAACGATTTTGTTCATCCCTCAGCAGGTTATGGTCCAGGTGCTGTAGAGCTTAGTTTGAGATACTCTGAGTTTGACGCGAAGGATTTTGCCTTCAAAACAGGCGCAGCTAATGCTGGTACGGGCAATGCAGCAACAGGAACGCCATCCGGTGCACATGCATGGACCGCTGGTGTGCAATGGATATTGAATCCAAATACACGTCTGATGGCCAATTATGTAGACACCAAATTTGAAGATGGATTAGTAAGCTTTTCCAAAAATCAAGGTGGTGCAACAGTTGGTACAACAGATAAGGAAAAAGCTGTTACCGTACGTGCGCAATTCGACTTCTAATGTAACTCGCTGATCTTAAGTTCTCCTATTTAAAGCCCACTTATCTTGTGGGCTTTTTTTTGCCGAATTGGTTTACACTCATAGTGATTCAGTTACAATAGATTCAAGTTGTTACGGTGAGAACTTCATGCGGCCTATGTGGAATAAACGAGATATTTTGTCAATACTCGGGCTTGCTCTAGCCTATTGGGCAGGCGCCAGGTTAGGCCTCTATCTTTCCCATTTCGGTCCCATGATACTGTTATGGCCGCCCGCCGGTATCTCACTGTTTGTCTTGATCATGTTCGGTTACCGCTTGTGGCCGGGAGTCGCCCTCGGGGCATTGTTTATGGCGTTGGATGTGGGTAACCCACCAGCCGTGGTAATAGGCATCATCGCAGGCAGCACCTTGCAAGCACTGTTTGGTGCCTGGTTGTTAAATCACACCCGGTTCGACCATAAAATCGACCACCCGCATGATGTCTGGCTACTGGTTGCATTAGGCGCCGGTGTGGCTCCAGTGCTTGGTGCATTAATCGGTGTTGTCGGGCAGATGCTGAGCGGGACGGTACAACTGGATGCGGCCCCTTCAGCAGCCGCCTACTGGTGGATGACCAATGCGCTGAGCAACCTGATATTTGCCCCATTGCTGTTCGCCTTTGCCAATAATGAAGGTAGATCATCCTTTGGTTTGCGGCAGCGGCTGAGTGAGGCCGGTATCCTGACGTTGTTGGTAGAAGTCGGTTGTTTGATCGTGTTTCTCGGCTGGTCGCCGATGAAGGCCAATATTCATCCCAGAGCTTTCATATTACTGCCTTTTGCAGTGTGGGCGGCGATACGCTTTCAGCAGCGCGGCGCGGTAGTATTAACCGTCCTGGTAGCCGGTTTTGCGTTTTGGGGTCTATCCAATGGCTTGATGAGTTATATGGATGGCGACATGCAAACTGCATTCGTTGATTACTGGCTGTATATGACAACGTTGGCGACTACCGGCCTGTTCATCGCCGCCACTTACAGTGGGCGCCTGAAATCAGAACGCGTGCTGAGCGATACCGAGGCGAAATATCGTGAACTGGTCGAGTCCGCACAGGCGATTATTTGGCAGGGAACTCCGGAGCAAAGATTTACTTATGTCAGTCATGAGGCGGAAGCGCTACTGGGCTACGAATTGACGGAGTGGACCACATCTCCTGATTTCTGGTCGGCCCACATGCATCCCGATGACCGCAAATGGCTGGTCGGCTATTCGATAGCGCAGGTCGCAAACCTGAAAGAGCACAGTCTGGAATATCGCATGCTGGCGAAGGATGGCCGCGAGGTATGGTTGCAGGACAGTGTACGGGTGGTTGCCGACAAGGACGGCAAGCCTGATCATCTGATGGGCATCATGCTCGATATTACCGCGCGCAGAGGGGCTGAAGAACGCCTCAGGATGGCGCAGCAGGCATTCGAGCATACTACAGAAGGTATATTGATTACTGATGCCCATCTTCAAGTATTGGAGGTCAATCAAGGCTTCGTCCAGATTAGCGGCTATCAGCGTGATGAAATACTGGGACGAGACCCTAAGGTACTGCGAGCCAAGAGACGCGACGATGAAAAGGATTATCTCGAAATAGCACGTATTGTAAAAGAAAAAGGCCAGTGGGCAGGTGAGGTATGGGGGCGGCATAAGAATGGGAAGACGCTTCCCTTGTGGCTGTCAGCAAGTGTGATCGAGGATGAAGACGGCGAAGTGATTAACTACGTCGCAGTGTTTACCGACATTACTCAGCGTAAACAAGCCGAGCAGCAACTGCAATTTCTGGCGAATAATGATGCGCTTACCGGTTTGCCCAACCGTGTGTTGTTGCAGGAACGCATTATAAATGCCTTAAACCGGGCGAAACGCAGTATCAAATATCCGCATATTGCTATTTTGTTCATCGATATTGATCGTTTCAAGGTTGTTAACCATACGCTGCGCCACAGCGCAGGGGATCTGCTGTTGCAAGAAGTGGCCAAAAGATTAGTCGCATGTCTGCGCAACACCGATACTGTTGCGCGTCAAGGCGGTGATGAGTTCGTGGTGTTGCTGGAACAGTTCTCAGACGCACAGACACTTAGCGTCGTGGCACGCAAAATCATGGATGCACTGGCTAAACCACCGGTTTTCCTGCCAGATAACGAAGTGTTTATCAGTGTCAGCATCGGTATCAGTGTCTCGCCTCATGATGGAAACGACCTGCATTCCTTGATGAAAAATGCGGATGCTGCGATGTACCGCGTCAAAGAGCAGGGTAAGAATAACTTCCAGTTCTACGCGGCTGATATGAATCTGCATAGTTTCGAGCGCTTGGCGCTGGAAACTAGTTTGCGGCGGGCGCTGGAACGCGATGAACTGGCGCTCTATTACCAGCCCAAGGTTGACTTAAAAACTGGTCGCATCGCAGGTGCTGAGGCTCTATTACGTTGGAAACACCCGGATTTGGGGCTGATTTTGCCTTTACAGTTCATCGCACTTGCCGAAGAAACCGGCTTGATTGTCCCGATTGGCGGTTGGTCCCTGGGTGAGGTGTGCCGACAAAACATGGCTTGGCAAAAGGCTGGCCTGGTCCCTATCAGTATTGCAGTGAACCTCTCGTCGCGTCAGTTTGATGACAACAAGTTATATGACACAGTGACCGGTGCTTTGACCAGCAGCGGTCTTGACCCGATCTGGCTGGAATTGGAAATCACCGAAAGTCTGGTCATGCGCAATGCGGATTATACTTTCGATGTATTGCAACGTATTCGTGATATGGGAGTTCATGTGTCGATCGACGATTTTGGCACGGGTTACTCCTCGCTCAGCTATTTGAAACGCTTCCCAGTGGATTCGCTAAAGGTGGACCGTTCATTTATTCGCGATGTGCCGCAGGATGCCGATGATGTGGCCATTACCCAAGCCATCATTGCGATGGCACATAGCCTGGGTCTG
>JADGRN010000161.1 GCA_017880825.1 Methylophilaceae bacterium
GTCTTCTTGAAATACTGGGTAGCGGCATCGTCACCACCGGTGAGGATGTTCTTGGCGTCGGTCACGCTCATTTTTTTCACCGAATCGACCAATAGTGCCTGGGCTTCCGGCACGGCTGCCTCAGCGGCGCGATTCATGCGCAGCACCAGTTCATCGGCCTGCTTGCCCATGCCAAAGGCGCGCATGGTTTTTTCGACTTTCCTTAACGAATCCGGCAGCGGGATTTTGACTTGGGGATTTTTGAAAAAGCCGTCCACCGCGCCCAGTTTGCCCACCGCTTTACCCGCATCCTGAATCAGCGCTTCTTTCAAGCCGCCACTGGCATCGGCGTTGCTGAGATCGCTCACACCTTGCGCGGAAGCTGAGGTGCTGATAATTGCTGCCGCCATAAAAACCATGATCCAGCGCATGATGTTCTCCAGGTAAAAGTGATGATGCTAATCTTGCTTCGTTACAGCCGTTTTATCAATCTCTGCGTTGCAGCCTGCGCAATAAACTCGAGGCATCCCAACGCCCGCCGCCCATTTGCTGTAGCTGGGCATAGAACTGATCGACCAGTTCAGCCACCGGCAGTTGAATATTCAGCAGGTGTCGCCGCGATCCGGCCCGGATACTCTGTGCGCCATTGCTCGGCTTTAGCCGGTGTGCGATTGTAAACCTTGACCTGATGCCCGGCGCGCGCCAGATGTCCGGCCATGGAGTAGCCCATGGCCCCAAGGCCGAGGAAGCCTATACGACGCGCCGTCTCAACCATGCCGGTTAACGGACGATAGGGCTGATCTTCCACACTTTATTGGCATACTCCTGTATGGTGCGGTCGCTGGAAAATTTACCCATGTGCGCCACATTGAGGATGGCGCGGCGCGTCCACTCTTCCTGGTTTTGATAACCTCTGCCGACTTCTTCCTGGCAGGCAATGTAGCTGGCATAGTCGGCCAGCAGCAAATAGTAGTCGCCATTCCTGGTGAGATTATCGAAAATCGGCAAATAACGATCCGGTTCTTCCACCGAGAAGAAGCCGCTGCCTATCATATCCAGCGCCTGTTTCAGCTCAGGATTATTGTTGTAATAATCCCAGGGGTTGTAGCCGCTGGCGCGCAGATCGGCTACCTGCGGGGTGGTGAGGCCAAAAATGAAGATATTGTCGGCACCTACTTCCTCACTGATTTCGATATTGGCACCATCCAGCGTACCTATAGTGAGCGCACCGTTGAGTGCCATCTTCATATTGCCGGTACCCGAAGCTTCGCTGCCGGCAGTCGATATCTGCTCGGAAAGATCGCTGGCCGGGAAAATTATCTGCGCGGTCGAGACATCATAATTAGGATAGAACAGTACTTTCAGCAAACCGCCAACGGCCCGGTCGTGATTGACGATGCCCGCCATGTCGTTGATCAAACGAATAATCAACTTGGCCATCCAGTAACCCGGTGCCGCCTTGCCGGCAAAAATCACGGTACGCGGCGTCAGCCCCGCCGTTTGACCGGCACGGATGCGGTTGTAAAGCGTGATGACGTGCAGCACATTGAGCAACTGACGCTTGTATTCATGGATGCGCTTGACCTGTATATCAAACATCGAATTTGGATCAACATTGATGCCCATATGCAGATGGATACGCTCGGCCAGATGCTGTTTATTGGCCTGCTTGATGGCGCGGAACTGCTTGCGGAATTCGGCGTCATCGGCGAATTTGGCGAGCTTTTCCAGTTGCGTGAGATCACGCACAAAGCCGGAGCCGATGCGTGAAGCAATCAGCTCAGTCAGCCCAGGATTGCACTGGTTAAGCCAGCGCCGCGGGGTAATGCCATTGGTGACATTGATAAACTTGCCGGGGAAAATGCGGTGAAAATCGCGGAACAGCGTGGTTTTCAGCAGCTCACTGTGAATCGCGGCGACACCATTCACGGTATGGCTGCCAATCACCGCCAGATGTGCCATGCGCACGCGACGTCCATGAGTTTCATCAATAATCGAAACGCGGCTGAGCAGATCAGTTTCACCGGGGAATTGATGATTCACCTGTTGTAAAAAGCGATGGTTGATTTCATAAATGATCTCCAGCTGACGTGGTAATACATTGCCGAACATCTCCAGTGGCCAGGTCTCCAGCGCCTCCGGCATCAATGTGTGGTTGGTATAGGCGAATATCATGCCCGTTAGACGCCAAGCTTCATCCCACTCCAGATGGTGTATATCGATCAGTTGATACATCATTTCCGACACGGCGATGGACGGGTGTGTATCGTTAAGCTGGATGGCGATTTTTTCCGGCAACTGATCCCAGTCGTGATGGTCGGATTGGAATCGATGCAGAATGTCCTGAATGGAGGCGGAAACGAAGAAATATTGCTGCTTGAGGCGTAACTCGCGACCCATGACTGAGGTGTCGTTGGGGTACAGCACCTTGGACAGATTCTCGGTGGTGTTTTTCTCTTCTACTGCGCGCTCATAATTGCCCTCGTTAAAATAGTCGAGATTGAATTCGCGCGTGGCTTTGGCTGCCCATAGCCGCAGATTGTTGACGGTATCGGTCTGAAAGCCGGGGATAGGCACATCGTAGGCCATCGCCATCACGATTTCATTATCCACCAGGTGATGTTCCATCCTGCCATGCCCATTGGGGAACTGCACCACATGTCCGTAAAACTTCACCGGATAGAGGCGCTCCGGGCGCTGGAACTCCCAGGGATTGCCATAACGCAGCCAGTTGTCCGGGTGCTCGACCTGCTGGCCGTTTTCGATGCGCTGGTTGAACATGCCATATTCATAGCGGATGCCGTAGCCCATGCAGGGTAAATCCAGCGTCGCCATGGAATCGAGAAAACACGCGGCAAGACGACCAAGGCCACCGTTGCCCAGCGCTGCGTCGGTTTCCATTTCCGCCACGTGCTCCATATCCTGCCCCAGAGCATGCAATGCTTCTTTAACAGCTGGCTCGATGCCAAGATTGAGTGCGGCATTGGACATCATGCGGCCAATCAGAAACTCCAGGGAAAGGTAGTAGACCCGCTTGGGATCTTTGACATAATAAGCCCTTACCGTATCGACCCATTTTTCTATAAGGTGATCGCGAATAGTATGCGAGGTCGTATCGTACCAGTCGCGTCCGGTGGCATTTTCAATATGCTTGCCACCCGTATAAATGAGGTGATTAGCCAGTGAACGCTTGATTGCTTGCACTTCGGTTGAGGTTGACCCCTGACGAGGTGAATTTGATTCGGATCTAGATTCGGGCGCGTCCATGATTGCCCTTTCGAGTAGCAATGAGCGTTTTTAAGAGCATTAACATTACCTTTTTTTTATGATGCAGCCAACAGGCAGGCCGAATAAAAAGGTCAGGATTAAAGCGGGAATGCAGAAAAAACCTGCGTAAATCAAGCAATAGCGCTATCGGCGTTGTGATGCCTGCACTTTGCCAGCTGACTGCGTATGCATCAACTCATAAGCTCCATGGTGCGCCAGCAACTCGAGTTTTTGTCGGAGTTCTGGCGTCAAGTTGGGCAAATCAATGATTTTGACAGCCACGAAAGCCGGTTTTTGAGCTAACTTGGCCGTAAGCTGCGTTACATCGCGCGCCAGGTCAGCCTTGCCGCGGCTATAAAAAGTAGCTGAATAGGGCCGCAGTCTCAGGTAGATGAGTGCTTCGTCGCCAAGACTCCGCGACGCATAATCAGCAACCAGGGATTTTTGCGATCTGACCTCACCTTTCCCACCCACATGTAAATCAAACAGAAAACCGGCAAACGCCATCATCGTGATAATCAGCCCGCAAACCAACATCTGACTTGCTCGAAGCGCAACCGATTGCCCAGCCAGCCATATGGCGCCCAGTAGCGCCAGAGCAGGGAACCCGGGCAATACATAGGTCCACAGAATGTTGCCGGAAAAGGTGAAGAAAACGCAGGGTGTCAGCCCCCACAGCAGCAGGAACAAGCGCCACGACTTCTCGGCAGGGTCGGGCTGTGATGCCAATTGTGAAACCTTGCCCCGCAGCACAGCGACGATGGGCATTAGCAAGGTCCAGGGCAGGCACGCAGCAACTGCGAACAGCCAGATGCTGCCTC
>JADGRN010000030.1 GCA_017880825.1 Methylophilaceae bacterium
ATGGCAAAAAAACACAACGTACTGCCGGGCTTTAACCTCTCGCTCGGCTACACCCTGCTCTACCTGAGCTTGATCGTGCTGATCCCGTTATCGGCAGCGTTTATCAAGACCACCGAATTAAGCCTGCACGAATTTTGGGCGGTAGTCAGTGCGCCTCGCGTAGTAGCCTCCTACAAGCTCACATTCGGCGCCTCGTTAATAGGCGCGCTGATCAATGCCGTGTTCGGCCTGCTCACCGCATGGGTGCTTACGCGCTACACCTTCCCCGGCAAGCGTCTGGTGGACGCCCTGGTCGATTTGCCATTTGCGTTACCCACCGCGGTGGCGGGCATTGCGCTCACTGCCGTCTATGCCAGCAACGGCTGGATTGGCAGTCTGCTTGAGCCCCATGGCATCAAGGTCGCCTTCACCCCGATTGGCGTCATGGTTGCGCTCACCTTCATCGGCCTGCCTTTCGTGGTGCGTACGGTGCAGCCGGTACTGGAAGATCTGGAGGCGGAGACCGAAGAAGCCGCCGCCAGCCTGGGTGCCCGGCGCTGGCAGACTTTTTCAAAGATCATTCTGCCGGCGGTTTGGCCGGCCCTGATCACCGGCTTTGCCTTGGCCCTTGCGCGCGCCATTGGGGAGTATGGCTCGGTGATTTTTATCGCCGGCAATGTGCCTATGGTTTCAGAAATTACACCGCTCATCATCATCACCAAGCTGGAGCAGTATGAATATGCACAAGCAACAGCGGTTGCCGTGGTGATGCTGGTTATTTCTTTCCTGCTGTTGTTCGCCATCAACGGACTGCAGTGGTGGACCAACCGCCGCCTCAGCGCTTCTCGCTAAGCAGGAATTTATGACTATCGCTACCATTTCACAATACAGCAGCTATAACACCAAAGTCGCACGCAGCCGCGCCACGTCGGAAGACGCCTGGGTACGCTGGTCGCTGATCGCCATTACGCTGGCATTCCTGAGCCTGTTCCTGTTCATTCCACTGGCCGCCGTGTTTACCGAGGCGCTACGCAAAGGCTTCGATACCTACATCGCGGCGCTTGTAGACCCCGATGCTTTGTCGTCCATCAAGCTGACATTGATTGCTGCCGCCATCGCCGTGCCGCTGAATCTGGTATTCGGCATTGCTGCCGCCTGGGCTATCGCCAAGTTCGAATTCAAGGGCAAGAGCATATTGATTACCTTGATCGACCTGCCGTTTGCCGTGTCTCCGGTCATCGCCGGTTTGATTTACGTGCTGATCTTCGGCCTGCAGGGCTGGTTCGGTAGCTGGCTGTCAGACCATGACTACAAGGTCATTTTTGCTCTTCCTGGTATCGTGCTGGCCACTATCTTCGTCACCTTTCCATTCGTCGCCCGCGAGCTCATTCCGCTGATGCAGGCACAAGGCAAGGAAGAGGAGGAAGCCGGCTTGGTGCTGGGCGCCTCGGGCTGGCAAATATTGTGGCGCATCACCTTGCCGAATATCAAATGGGGCCTGCTCTACGGCGTGATACTGACCAATGCGCGCGCCATGGGTGAGTTCGGCGCGGTATCTGTGGTATCCGGCCATATCCGCGGCCTGACCAATACCATGCCGCTGCATGTGGAAATCCTCTACAACGAATACAACTATGCGGCCGCCTTCGCGGTGGCTTCATTGCTGGCATTGCTGGCGCTGGTGACACTCGCGCTCAAGAGCTTCATCGAGTGGCAGTTGTCGCATAGCGCGAGTATTAATGAAAGCGCGCGCAACGCCAGCAGCACCGAAAAATTATCCGAAGAATAGATACTGGGACTTGAATCATGAGTATAGAAATCCGTAACGTTCGCAAAAATTTCGGCAGCTTCAGTGCACTGAATGACGTCAGCCTGGATGTACCAAGCGGAGAGCTGGTAGCGCTGCTTGGCCCTTCCGGTTGCGGTAAAACCACGCTGCTGCGCATCATCGCCGGCCTGGAAACCCCGGACTCCGGCAGCATCCATTTCCATGGTGCGGACGCCACCGAGCGCAATGTGCGCGACCGCCAGGTCGGCTTTGTATTTCAGCATTACGCGCTGTTCCGTCACATGACCGTATTCGAAAATGTCGCCTTTGGTCTGCGGGTACGGCCCAAGAAAACCCGGCCTACAGAGGCTGAAATCCATGGACGGGTGCATGCGTTGCTGCAACTGGTGCAACTGGACTGGCTGGCTGATCGCTATCCACCACAGCTTTCCGGCGGGCAACGCCAGCGCATCGCGCTGGCGCGGGCGCTAGCGGTAGAGCCCAAGGTGCTGCTGCTGGACGAGCCGTTTGGCGCCTTGGATGCCAAAGTGCGCAAGGAACTACGCCGCTGGCTGCGCCGCTTGCATGATGAATTGCATATCACCAGCATATTTGTCACGCATGACCAGGAAGAAGCGCTGGAAGTGGCTGACCGCGTGGTGGTGATTAACAAGGGGAAAATAGAACAAATAGGTACGCCGCAAGACGTCTATGACCACCCGGTGTCACCGTTTGTCTACCAGTTCCTGGGTAATGTTAACCAGTTCAAAAGCCACGTCCACCATGGTGAGGCAAGGATTGGCGACGTTGGCCTGAAGCTCGATGCGCATCATGAAACGCAAAACAGCCCTGCTTTGGCTTATGTGCGGCCGCATGACATCGACATTCAGAAACAGCGTAATGGTGTGGCACCGGCATTTGAAGCGGTGGTGAGCTACATCCATGCTATCGGCCCTATAGTCAGGCTGGAATTGCAACGCGCTGGCGATACCGAGTTAATTGAAGCCGAACTCACCAGTGAGCGCTTCCGTGAGCTGGCACTTATGGAAGGTGAGCATGTGTTCATCTACCCACGTAATGTGCGCGTATTCCTGCAAGAGCATGGCGGCTAAGCGAGCTGTCGGCGGTATTGTGGACAGGCGCGCATTCGCGCGAATGCTCATTAATGAAGAACCTCGCGGCAAGCCGCGAGGTATCAAATCCGAATCCGGTCAAATCATTCGCCGCAAGCGGCGGGGAATTCGACCCGAAGGGATTAAAGCCTGTTACTTGGTCTCTGGCGCTTCATTCTTTTCAGGATTTGCAATTTTTGTGGAATGCTTATGGCTATGATGCTTCTTGACAGGCGGGGGGCGACCTTTACCAAAAGCAAAAGCATTAGCACTTAGGGTAACCATAATAAGGCCAGCAAACAGGGCGGTTAGAAGTTTTTTCATTGCATATCTCCTAATTGGTGATTCTAAGGTTGTAGTCCCAACTTGAGCGACCACCTGAGAGCTATACACTACTCTGGCCACCTTACAAATTCAATCGCTGGCAATGGAAACACGCGGCCTGATTGAAGGCGCGCTTGCGGCCTTTACGTTATAATTCGCAGACTTAGCATAAGGATGCACAGGCCGCACCTCTGATGATCAAAAAACTGCTGCAACGAGTTTTTAACTCGAGCAAACTCAAGCCAAAAAACAAGCAGGCAGGCGAAGCCGGCTCAGCCCACAGTAACGCCAAACGCATCTCCAGCAAGACTCACCGCATCGACCGCAAGCTGTTGAGCACTGGCGCGCTTAGAACTACGCAGGATCTGCAAAAAGCCGGGTTTGAGGCCTATGTGGTGGGTGGTGCGGTGCGTGATTTGCTGCTGAAAAGGCGCCCCAAGGATTTTGATATTGCCACGGATGCCACACCGGAGCAGGTGCAACGCGTTTTTCGCCGCTCGCGCATTATTGGCCGCCGTTTCCGCCTGGTGCATGTGATGTTTGGCGATGAAACGGTGGAAGTTTCCACTTTCCGCGGTAGCCACCTGTCCGATGAAGGGCAAGATGAAGGGCAGTCGAAGATCGCCGACAGCGGCCGCATCCTGCGCGACAACGTATTCGGCAATCAGGAGGAAGACGCGGTGCGTCGCGACTTCACCGCCAACGCGCTGTATTACGATCCCTCCAGTGAAGAAATCCTGGATTTTCATAACGGTGTGGCCGACATCCAAGCCGGTGTGCTGCGTATGATCGGCGACCCGGTTACGCGCTACCGCGAAGACCCGGTGCGTATGCTGCGTGCGGTAAGACTATCGGCCAAGCTGGGGCTCAAGCTGGATAAGGCTACCGAAGCACCGATTCCGAAGCTGGCCGATGTCCTGCAAGATGTCCCGGCGTCGCGCCTGTTTGACGAAATGCTCAAATTGTTTCTATCAGGCCACGCCATAGAAAGTGTCATCGCGCTGCGCCAGCATGGCTTGCATCATGGGCTGCTGCCGATGCTGGACATTATGATGGGGCAACCCATGGGCCAACGCTTCATCCATCTAGCCCTGAAGAATACCGATGACCGCGTGCTGGCTGACAAACCTGTTTCGCCCGGATTTTTATTTGCCTCTTTGCTCTGGCATGAAGTTCTTGGCGCCTGGCAAAAATATCAGAAGCAGGGTCATCGATCTATCCCCGCCCTGCATATGGCCATGACCGAAGTGACAGATATCCAGGCGGAAAAACTGGCCATCCACAAACGCTTCAGCGCTGTCATGAAGGAGATCTGGGGGCTGCAGCCAAGATTCGAGCAGCGCGCCGGCAAACGGCCTTATGGCTTGATCGAACATCCCCGCTATCGCGCCGCTTATGATTTTCTATTACTGCGTTGTGAATCAGGAGAATTGCCTGTTGAACTTGGGCAGTGGTGGACCGATTTTGCCAATGCTGATGCTGAGCAGCGCCAGGCTATGTTGATGCCTGACAGCGAACCAAAAAAGCGCCGGCGCAGACGCTCCCGCAGCAGGACCGTGGCAACAGACGCGCCTGCAGCAGAACAATAAACCAGCACAATAAAAGCAATAAAATAAGCACAATGAAAAAAGCTTTTGTCGCGCTGGGCAGCAATTTACAGCAGCCAAGGCAACAGGTAATACAGGCGCTCAAGGCGCTGGCTCAGTTACCCGATACACGATTGATAGCTTATTCATCCCTTTATCGAACTGCACCAGTAGGCTACGATAACCAGCCCGATTTCATTAACGCCGCTGCAGCGCTTGAAACCGGTTTGCCGCCGTTGCGGTTGCTGCACGAACTGTTGGCGTTGGAAAACACGCATGGTCGTCAGCGTCCATTTCCCAACGCCCCGCGCATATTGGACCTGGACCTGTTGCTATACGATGATATGGTGATGAATACCGCTGAACTTACCCTGCCGCACCCACGCATGCATGAACGCGGTTTTGTGCTGTTGCCGCTGGCTGAAATCGCTCCTGACCTAGTCATTCCGGGGCATGGTCAGGTCGTTGAGCTGGCCAAAACTTGCATGAATCAAGGTGTAACCAGAATATGAGATTTGAAAGCAGCAGCGCATGAGCATCATCGAAACGGCTTTGATTGAAAAATACCCCTATATCGTGATTGAAGGCCCGATTGGTAGCGGCAAGACCACGCTGGCACGTAAACTGGGGGATCGCCATTCGGTTAATCTGTTGCTGGAAAATACCGAAGCCAATCCGTTCCTGCCCAAATTTTATCAGGATGCGCCGCGCTACGCCTTGCCGACGCAATTATTCTTTCTGTTTCAGCGTGCGGGGCAGATCCGTGATCTGACCCAGCGTGACATGTTTGCCGAAGCGACCATCGCCGACTTTTTTCTGGAGAAAGACCCGCTGTTCGCACGCCTCAATCTCAATGACGAGGAATTCGCGCTCTACCGCCAGATCTACCAGCACCTGCAATTGCAGGCTTCGGCGCCCGACCTGGTGATTTATCTGCAGACACCGGTGGATGCCTTGTCAGAGCGAATTGGCCAGCGTAATGTCAGTTATGAGCAGGATATTCCGCGCGAATATCTGGCAAGATTAGCCGAGGCCTACAGCGCATTTTTTCATCAGTACGACGCGTCGCCGCTGCTGATCGTGAATAACGAAAAACTCAATATTGCAGAGAATGAAGAAGCGCTGGATCTGCTGGTGGAACGCATCATGCAGATTCGCGGTCGCCGTGAATTTTTTAACCCCAACCTCACCTAAATGAATCTATACGAATTACAGCAGATGGCACAACGCGGCGAAAAAATCGCCGTGCTGACCTGCTACGACGCCAGCTTTGCCACACTGTGCGAAAATGCCGAGGTCGATGTCCTGCTGGTAGGCGATTCGCTCGGCATGGTGCTGCATGGTTCTGACAGCACGCTGGCGGTCACGCTGCACGATATGCAGTATCACACGCGCTGTGTCGCCAAGGGAGCCGGAAAATCCTACATCGTCACGGACATGCCGTTCGGCAGCTACCAGCAAAATCCCGAGCAGGCGCTACGCAACGCCGCACGCCTGATGGCTGCCGGTGCGCATATGGTCAAGCTGGAAGGCGGCGCCGTCATGACTGAAACCGTACGTTTTCTGGTCGAGCGCGGCATCCCGGTTTGCGGCCACTTGGGCCTGACACCGCAATCGGTGCATCAACTCGGCGGCTATCGCGTACAAGGCAAGAGTGAACCGGAGGCACAACAGCTATTACAGGACGCCAAAGCCTTGAGCGAGGCGGGTGCCGGATTACTGGTGCTGGAGATGATACCGGCCACCCTTGCCCGACAAATTACCGCGTCCATCAGTATCCCCACCATCGGCATCGGTGCGGGGGCAGACTGCTGCGGCCAGGTATTGGTATTACAGGACATGCTGGGTATTTACCCCGGCAAGACGCCGCGCTTTGTACGTAATTTCATGCAAGGCGCAGATAGCATCCAGCAGGCTTTAGCTGCCTATGTAAAGGCGGTTAAAAATAAAGAGTTCCCGGCGGCGGAGCAGAGCTTTTGATGCACATCATCAGTACCGTCGCGGAGCTGCGCCAGCGGCTGAAAAAGCAAAAGTCCATAGCCTTTGTACCCACCATGGGCAATCTGCACGCCGGGCACATCCACCTGGTCGAGCTTGCGCGGCAGCACGGGCAATGTGTGGTGGTCAGCATTTTCGTCAATCCGCTGCAATTCGGCGCCCATGAAGACCTGGCGAGCTACCCGCGCACCCTGGAGGCAGATCTTGCCAAGCTGAAACTGGCAGGCGCTGATATCGTATTTACGCCAAATGAACACGAAATCTACCCGGTGCCGCAAACCCTCACGGTGGAACCGCCGGCGATTGCCAATGAACTGTGCGGAGCTTCCCGCCCCGACCATTTCCGAGGCGTGGCGACCGTAGCGCTCAAGCTTTTCAACATGGTACAGCCGCAAGTCGCCGTATTCGGCAAAAAGGATTTCCAGCAACTGTTCATCATTCGTGAACTGGTCAGGCAGCTGAATTTACCGATTGAAATTATTGCCGGAGAAACTGTACGTGAGCCGGACGGTCTGGCGATGAGCTCGCGCAACGGCTATCTCAACCCGTTGCAGCGCATGGAGGCACAACGTTTGCATCGCGCTTTGCAGCAAGTCGTGAAGGCTGTCGAAAGCGGTCAGCGTGATTTTTCTGCACTGGAATCCCAGGCTGTGCAACACCTGATACAACATGGTTGGGTCGTTGACTATATCTCGGTACGGTCAGCCACTTCACTTGCCCCGGCAACGCTTGATGACCATGATTTGGTGGTTCTTGGCGCAGCCAGACAAGGACAAACCAGACTCATAGACAGCCTGGAATGCTGCGCCGCAACATAAAATTTGCAGCTCCCTTGCTTAGCGATTATAATGACCGCAACTTATGACCGACGCAGGTAAGTGATGCAAAGAACCATGCTCAAATCCAAGCTGCACCGGGTGCACGTCACGCACTCGGAGCTGAACTATGAGGGCTCTTGCGCCATTGATGAGACCTTGCTGGAAGCCGCGGACATTCGCGAATATCAGCAGATTGACATCTACAACATCACCAATGGTGAGCGCTTTACTACCTATGCTATTCGCGCCCAGCACAACTCCGGCACCATCTCCATCAACGGCGCCGCAGCGCATAAGGCTAATCCGGGCGACCTGTTGATTATCGCCAGCTATGCCGCATACACTGAGTTGGAGCTGGAAAAATTCAAACCGCTACTGGTGTATGTGGATGCGGATAATCGCATCATCGACCAGCGCCACCAAATACCGGTCCAGGCAGCCTAAGCCAGATTTTCCCTAATCCAGATTTTCCAGATGCAGATGTTTTGCAGCATCGCGAAAATCTGCATTTTGCATCCATGGCAAAACCCCCAGGCACGGCGCCGCTAAGCGCTGCCTTATTGCAAGCAGGTTTTCATCAAAGGCCGCCATCTCAGAGTCAACCTGATTCGCCACCCATCCGGTCAGTTTCAAACCTCGTGCTTGAATGGCCTCTGCCGTCAGCAGTGCATGACTGAGGCAGCCCAAACGCATGCCCACCACCAGAATCACTGGCAAAGCCAGGCTTTCAGCCAAATCGGCAGTATCAAAGCTATCACTTAGCGGAACACGAAACCCACCAACCCCTTCGACAATCACCACATCAGTTTGCGCCACTAATTTCTGGTATGCCTGCTGAATCACTTGCAACTTGATCTCCACGCCTGCCTGCACGGCGGCGATATGCGGCGCGATGGCCGGGGCAAAGGCATACGGGTTAAGCTGCAGCATTGGCAACGCCACGTTGCTGGCCGCCATCAGCAGTTCCACATCTTGTGAAATAAGCGTGTTGTGTTGCGGTCGGCAACCGGCAGCGACCGGCTTCATGCCGACAGATTTCAAACCTTGCTGCGCAAAGCCATGAATCAGTACGCTGGCAACTAAAGTTTTCCCTACGCCGGTATCCGTGCCGGTGATGAAGTAGGCCAAAGGTTTATGTTCGCTCATTTTCGCTTGTGTATCGTAATCGGCATGCTGCCATCGGCTGACTGAATCCTGGTCTCGGGTTTCCAGGCATGGCCGTAGACCACCTCGAAAGTGGCAGGCAGCTTGCCATTGGCCCTGAAGCGCTCGTAACCTTCCGTCAATTTACGCAGAAAGCCTTTGCCTTCCAGCCCGCGTCGCCGACCTTCGGCAGCGTTGTGCGCACCGATGGCCTTGAGGTCGTGCATGACGTTCATCACATCGTCATAGGTCAGCATAAAATGCTCGACATCCAGCACCGGCGCGGTGAAGCCAGCTCGCACCAGAGCGTCGCCAATATCGTGCATATCAATGAAGCGACTCACATGCACGTAATCCGGGTCGGCAGTCGCCGCCTGGCGCAATTCTTTCAGTGTGTCGGGGCCAAAAGTGCTGAACATCAGCAGGCCGCCGGACTGCAAAACCCGATGCGATTCCCTGAAGACCCCGTCGAGGTCATTGCACCATTGCACGACCAGGTTGGACCAAACCAGTCCGGCGCTGGCATCTTTTAATGGCAGGTTTTCGATATCGGCGCACAGCAGGCTGGATCGCGCACGGCCGAGAAATCGTTGCAGCCAAGGCTGGGCGGTGCGCGCTACCTGTAGCATACCCAAAGCAATATCAAGCGAGATCACACGGCTGGCAGCAAACCGCTCAGCCAGCGCACGGCTGGCATGGCCAGTGCCACAACCAGCATCCACTATGGTTTGTGGCGCGATCTTGACGAAATCAAGGCGGCTCAACATGCGCTCGCGCACTTCTTTTTGCAGCACCGCAGCGGCGTCATAGCTGCGTGCCGCATGGTCGAACGAAGCGCGCACGCGCGCTTTATCGAGGTGGTAGGCGTCGCTCATACGCCCGGCTCAAGAAACTCGACCAGTGCGGCGATGAACTGATCCGCATGCGAGAGAAACGGCGCGTGTGCTGCACCTGCGATCACCCGCAAACGGCCAAACGGCAAATGCTGTGCCAGCCAATGCGCGGCTTGTACCGGTGCCAATGCGTCGCGGTCGCCATGAATCAACAACGCGGGCCTCCTCATGCCCACAATCTCATCGCGCAAATCAGTATCCAGCAAAATCTTCAGGGCTTTTTGCAGCGTGGCCGAGGTAGGTGTAGGGCGCTCAGCAAAACTGGTGCGCAACTGCCTGGTAATACTGCGTGCATCGCTGGCGCCTTGGCATTGCAGTGAAAAAAAACGCTTCAGCGTCCCTTGGTAATCTTGCGAGACTTGCGCCGCAAACTGCGTGAAATTTTCAGCGGCAATACCGTCCTGCCAATCTGTAGTTTCTGGGCCATTCACAAAACGTGGACTGCTGCTCACCAGCACCAAGCGCCTTACCCGATCCGGTTGCAGCAGCGCAATACGCATCGCCACCAGACCACCCAGCGACCAGCCACATACATCCGCATTGGCCGGCATGACCTCCAACAACTTTTCTGCCAGCGCATGCAAATGGCTGGGCTCGATTGGCTGGCTGTATCCCATCCCCGGCAAATCGACTATGTGCAGGCAAAAGTGGCGCGCGAGCTGTTTGATGATGGGTTGCCAGACGCCACCGTGCATGCCCCAGCCATGAATCAGTACCAGATTCTGGCCGCTGCCGTGAGTTTCGATATGCAAACTCATGCGACTATCCTTTTCTCTGCCTCATGCAACACTGCTATCAAGCGCTGTATGTCCTCAATGCTGTGTGCCGCCGATAAGGAAATACGCAGTCGGGAACTGCCCTTAGGCACGGTCGGCGGACGTATCGCAGGGACTAAAATACCCTGTGTCAGCAAATACTCACTTAAGCTCAAAGCTGCCTGATTACTGCCGACCAGCAAAGGCTGTATGGCCGTGCCTGATACCCCAAGCTGCCAGTGTTGCAGATGTAAATCATTTTTCAGGGTTTTAATTAACAGCTGCAAATGCTGCCGGCGATGATCCTGCTGCGCAATGATTTTCAGTGCCTGCAACACGGCGGCTGATAATGCGGGCGGGGTGGCGGTGGTGTAAATATAGGTACGCGCCTGCTGCAACAAATACTCAATCAGCACCGGCTCACCTGCGATAAAAGCGCCGAAGACGCCAGCCGCCTTGCCCAAGGTTGCCATGTAAATAATGCGCTTTGAGGCCGCTTTAAAATGGCTCAGGATGCCACGTCCGTTTTCGCCCAGCACACCGAAACCATGCGCATCATCCAGCAGCAGCCAGGCGTCGTGTTGCTCACATAGCGCCAATAATTCCGGCACCGGGGCGAGATCACCATCCATGCTGAACACTGCGTCAGCCACTACCAATTTGCCTGGCGCCCGGCTTGCCTTGAGCATTTTCTCCAGCGCCAGGACATCGTTATGCGGGTAACGATGCAAGTCCGCACGCGAAAGCACTGCGGCGTCGTTGAGTGAGGCATGATTGAGTTTGTCGGCAAAAATCGCGTCGCCACGCCCCAGCAGTGCGCTAATCACACCCAGATTGGCCATGTAGCCGGTAGAAAACAGCAAGGCCGCAGGCAAGCGCACAAAGGCCGCTAGTGCCTGCTCCAATTCATGGTGATAGCAATGGTGGCCGGCAATCAGGTGAGAAGCGCCGCTGCCAACCCCGGCCTTCGCAGCGCCTTGCTGCATGGCAGCGATAAGTTTGGGATGGTTGGCCAGGCCAAGATAGTCATTGCTGCAGAACGACAAAACACTCTTGCCATCAGCTTCGATGTGCGCCGCTTGAGGACTATCCAGCAAACGGCGGCGGCGCAACAGGCCATCTGCAGCACGCTGGTCAAGTTCGACCTGTAGCTTGGCCAGCAAAGAATCGGCCATTAAGGAACCTCTGATTAAATCCCACATGGCCGCGACAGCGGCTTTGCGGGATGGGATGCAAGGAAGGCTTCGAAGTTAATGGCCATTCCCTTAACGAGAAGTCTGACGCCGCAGACCG
>JADGRN010000162.1 GCA_017880825.1 Methylophilaceae bacterium
TTTATGCCAATTTTCAATGCGAAAGCGAGACTGGCTAACGCCAGCCTTTTAATTCGACGTGAGCCCATTTTGGTCGGTTACAGACCATTGCTGAAAGATCGATGACGGTCAGAAGTGGACAATCTAATTTGAAAAGTTCGAGTTCAATTTGGGGAGCCAATCCGGTATATTAACCGGCACCGTTCGAAAGTTCTGAGGCCATTCTTTCGGCCTCAAATTAGTCACAAAGCCGTCTATAGCCACTTGTAAATGGTCTTAGCTAGTTAGTGCATTCAATGTATTCATAGCCCACCATGTTACCCCCATTGATTTGACGCAGGTCAATACTTTGGAATGGATAGGGGAATAGAATACTTTTTGGTTCTATGTATCCGTATCCCCCGTGTTACATGAACGGGGGAAGTCAATTGTAGAAAATCTTTTTCTTTTTCAGTTGTCTAGGGTTGCAGTACGGGCATATTGAGTCTGATAAGATTATCATCACAATCTATTTCGGCATGCTGTGCCGAATCACATAAACAAATCTTGAAGAATTGAGAAATCATGAGCACAAACACCGCTGATATTGGCTTGATCGGGTTGGCCGTTATGGGTCAAAACCTAGCCTTAAACATTGCTGACCACGGATATACCATTGCGGTATTCAACCGCACCCTTGAAAAAACCCGCGCATTCATCGCCGAATGCAAAAATAACGAACCGTCGCATGAGCGCGTGGTTGGTTTTGAAGACTTAGCCAGTTTCGTTTTAAGCATCAAGCGCCCGCGTAAGATTGTATTGCTGGTTAAGGCCGGCAGTTCCACCGATGTGACGATTAACGCCTTGGTGCCGTTCCTGGAAGAAGGAGACATCATTATCGATGGCGGCAACTCACAGTGGACCGATACCATCCGCCGCGAAAAAGAACTCCGCGCCAAAGACCTGGAATTCATTGGTTCCGGTGTTTCCGGTGGCGAAACCGGGGCGCGCTTCGGCCCATCATTGATGCCCGGCGGCACACGCAAGGCCTGGGCTTCCCTGGAGCCCATCTGGCGCGACATTGCAGCCAAGGTCGATCCTAAAACCGGCAACCCGCTTGAAGGCGCAACTCCGGGCAACCCAATTGTTGGCGGCTTCTCGTGCACCGCATATATCGGCCCGGATGGCGCCGGCCACTATGTGAAGATGGTGCACAACGGTATTGAATACATCGATATGCAGCTCATCTGCGAAGCCTACTGGTTGATGAAAAACCTGCTGGGCATGCGCGCTGATGAAATCGGCAAAGTATTTGAAGAATGGAACAAAGGTGAGCTTTCCAGCTACCTGATTGAAATCACCGGCGACATCCTGCAACAAAAAGACCCGGCCGGTGACGGCTTCCTGGTGGATAAGGTCTTGGATGCAGCAGGCCAGAAAGGTACCGGCCAATGGACAGCGGCTAATGCGCTGGAACTGGGCGCACCTGCCAATGCAAGCGCTTCAGCGGTGTTTGCGCGTGCCCTGTCCTCGGTAAAAGAAGAACGGGTAGAAGCCAGCAAAATCCTGCAAGGCCCCACAATCAAACTGGAAACTGACCGAAAAAAGATCATCGAAGCGATTAAAAGCGCTTTGTACTGTTCCAAGATTTGCGCTTATGCACAAGGCTTTCAACTGATTGATACAGCGCAAGTGGCATACAGCTGGAAGCTTAACTTTGGCGAAATCGCGCAAATCTGGCGTGGTGGCTGCATCATCCGTGCACACTTCCTGCAAAAGATTACCGATGCTTATGCACTGAAATCCTGGCTCAAAAACCTCATGCTGGACCCCTACTTCACCAATGCTCTGAAAGAAGGCCAGTCAAACTGGCGTGAAGTCGTAGCACTGGCGGTGCGTAATGGTATACCGGTACAGGCTTTCAGCGCGGCATTGGCTTATTACGATGGCTATCGCAGTGCGTCCTTGCCGGCGAATCTGCTGCAAGCGCAGCGCGATTTCTTCGGTGCCCACACCTACGAGCGTACCGACCAGCCGCGTGGCAAGTTCTTCCATGTGGATTGGCCAGCAGTTCAACGTGAACAGTTTGAGGTGTAGTTAAAGTCCTATTATTCTGGCAAGTTAATGTTAATCAGCTTGCCAGAATAAATTTTTGCCGCCTAGAACGCTGGCTTATCCACCAGGTTATTGTACCGTTCCACGCCTGAAAGAATTTCTTCTTTGGCCTCGTCAAGCCCGGCCCAGCCATCAATCTTGACCCACTTTCCCTCATCCAGATCTTTATAGTGCTCGAAGAAGTGCGCAATCATGGATAAGCGCCAAGCCGAGATATCCTGATAGGTTTTAAGGTGTTGATAGAGACCGCAAACCTTGTGCACCGGCACTGCCAACAGCTTGCCATCAATACCGGCTTCATCTGTCATCATCAATATGCCCAAAGGACGGCAACGCACCACCACACCCGGCAGCAGCGGCACTGGGGTAATCACCAGCACATCCACCGGATCACCGTCGTCCGACAAGGTATGCGGGATATAGCCGTAGTTGCAGGGATATTGCATCGCCGTGCCCATGAAGCGATCAACGAAAATGGCGCCACTTTCCTTGTCTACCTCATATTTCACCGGATCGCCTTGCATCGGGATCTCGATAATCACGTTGAAATCGTTGGGAACGTCTTTGCCAGTCGGCACATTCATAAAAGCCATGATTTAAATCCTTTAAAAACAATCAACAGAATATCTCAGCGGTTTTCAGGCCGTTTAATCAGAGGTTCCTTAGAGCAAAGGCTCATAGCGTCCTTGAATCGAGTCATAAGCGAGCATTGCGCCCGAATCAATGTCGAAATACCAGCCATGCAGAATCAATTCGCCTTGCTGTACACGTTGTTTGATCCACGGGAAGGTCAGCAGGTTTTCCAGCGACACCAGCACAGCGGCCTGCTCGCAAGCGCAGCTTTGTTGTTCAGCCGAGGCATCAGGCATTTCATCGACTACTCGTTCGCGCGCGCGCTGCGCGATGTTGACCCAATTGACGATAAACTCACTTTGGGTTCCTTTCGGAATTCCATGCATCAATGTTTCGATACCACCACAATGGCTGTGCCCCAGCACGATCAGGTGCTGCACACCCAGTACGCAAACACCGAATTCCAGCGCGGTACTGACCCCGTGCAGACCACCACCGGTTTCGTAAGGCGGCACCAGACTGCCCACATTGCGCACCACAAACTGATCGCCCGGCTCACAATCCATCAGCAAGGCCGGATCAACGCGCGAATCAGAGCAGGCAATGACCATGGCGCTGGGACTTTGCCCTTGCTTGAGCTGGCCAAACAGCTCTTGGTCACCGCCAAAATAATTTTCCTGGAAACGCTTAAAACCGGCGATTAATTTTTTAATGTCAGCCATTTGCCTCTGTCACTTTCCGACGGCACTCCGCCATCACTTCATCCGGAATCATCTTTAACGCCAAATAAATCAGCCCGGGGACAATCAGCAGGTCATCCAGCTGACCAATCACCGGAATAAAATCGGGAATCAGATCGAATGGTAATAGCAAATAACCAATCGCTGTCCCAAGCAGAACCTTGGCAGCATGGGTGTTCGCGGATGACGCAATACCAGACGATATACGGAAAACTCTGTTTTTAAGTGTTGCGCAATTTGCCTGATTTTACTATTCAGACGAGATTTTTACCGGTTAATTGTTTATAGGCCTCGTGATACTTTTCGCTGGTTTTGGCAGCCACGTCTGCGGGCAACTCCGGGCCTGGCGCTTTTTTATTCCAGCCCGAGGCTTCCAGCCAGTCGCGTACATATTGTTTATCGAAACTGGGTGGATTCTTGCCCACCACATACTGATCTGCCGGCCAGAAACGGGAGGAATCTGGCGTTAGCACTTCGTCTATCAGATACAGCGTTCCGCCATCATCCAGACCAAACTCAAACTTGGTATCGGCAATGATAATGCCGCGTGTGAGTGCATACTCTGCCGCTTCTTTATAAAGCTGGATGCTGACCTTGCTGACTTTATCGGCCAGGGCTTTCC